>NZ_JBFBAZ010000109.1:0-27923 GCF_040682475.1 Hamadaea sp. NPDC051192 | reverse complement strand
GCCACTTTGGTTGCGGTGTTGACCGGTAGTGGCCGCCGGCGGGGCGGTGGGGCGGTGGGGGCGGTGGGTGGGGGGTAGGGGGAGAGGGGGGGATTTAGGCTTGCGCGCATGACGGTGCGTGGGTGGGCGTGGGTCACGCTCCTGGTGCTGGTGGCGGGACTCGTCGTCACGGCCGCGTTGCTCGTCCCGTGGCACCGGCCACCCGCGCCCCGCTCGGACCAGCTCGCGGCGTTGGCCGAGCTGCCCGCCGACAAGGTCGCCCGCGCCCGCCATTACCGCGCCGAACTGCGCCTCATCGCGTACCCGAGCATGATCTTGGGGATCGTCGTGGCCTTGATCCTGGGTCTGACGCCGCTCGGCGCGAAGCTCGTCGGTCTCGTGCCGGGACCGTGGTGGGCCAAGGCGGTCGGCGGGGGCCTGCTGGTGCTGTTCCTCGCCGACCTGGTGACGCTGCCGCTCGCGGCCGTGGGCCACCGGATCTCCGTGCGCTACGGGCTTTCGACGCAAGGCTGGGGCGCGTGGTCCATCGATCTCCTCAAGGGGTACGCGATCTCGGCGATCCTGGGAGCGATAGTCCTGTTCGTCTTCTTCGGCGTGACCAGGCTCGCCCCGAACTGGTGGTGGGCGTGGGCGTCAGCCGGCGCCGCATGCCTGGTCGTGTTGCTGTCGTTCATCTTCCCGGTGCTGGTGGAGCCGGTGTTCAACAAGTTCACGCCGATGGCGGACGGCCCCTTGCGCACCCGGATCATCGCGATGGCTGACGCCGACGGCGTCCCGGTACGCGATGTGCTGGTGGCCGACGCGTCCCGCCGGACCCGGGCGGTCAACGCCTATGTCTCCGGCCTGGGGCCGACCCGGCGCGTGGTCGTCTACGACACGTTGCTGACGGAGGCGCCCGAGGACGAGGTGGTCAGCGTGGTGGCGCACGAACTCGGCCACGCGAAGCGCAACGACGTCCTCACCGGTACGCTCATCGGCGCGCTCGGCTCGGCCGCGATGGTGGTGCTGTTGTTCCTCATCGGAGGGTGGACCGGGCTGCTGCACCGGGCGGGCGTGGAGTCGCTGACCGATCCCCGGGCCATCGGCCTCCTCCTGGCGTTGGGCACCGTGGCCGGCCTGATCGGCGGACCCGTCCAGGCGTACGTCTCCCGGGCCGTCGAGGCGCGCGCGGACGAGCACGCGCTGACGGTGACCGGCGATCCGCGTACGTTCGAGCAGATGCAGCAGCGGCTGGCCCTGGTCAACCTCGGCGACCCCGATCCGCCCGCCTGGGAGCAGACGCTGTTCGGCAGCCACCCGTCTACTGTGGAACGCATCGCGGCCGCTCGGGCGTTCGCGCGCTCACACCGTTAGGTGCAGATCACGGTTACGCAGGCTTCCGGGGCCCATGATCACATGGATATCCCTGATCTGCACCGAACGGCGGCGCCCGGCTCGGGCGTGCCGCCCGACCGGGTCCGGGTAGGCTGCGAGGGGTGCGGACACTGCTGGTCACCAACGACTTTCCCCCTCGGCCGGGCGGAATCCAGCAGTTCGTGCACAACCTGGCGTTGCGTCTGCCGCCGGACGAGGTCGTCGTCTACGCGTCCTCGTGGAAGGGGCAGGCCGCGTTCGACGCGGAGCAGTCGTTCGAGGTGGTCCGCGAGAACACCGGGATGCTGCTGCCGACCCGGGCGGTCGCCAGGCGCGCCCAGGAACTCGCGCGCGCCAATGGCTGCGACCGCGTGCTGTTCGGGGCGACCGCGCCGCTGGGGCTGCTCTCCCACGGCCTCCGGGAGGAAGCCGGGATCGAGCGCGCCGTCGGCCTGACGCACGGCCACGAGGCGGGCTGGGCCGCTCTGCCCGGTGCGCGTACGGCGTTGAAGCGGATCGCCCGGGGCTGTGACGTCGTCACCTATCTCGGCGAGTACTTCCGGCAGCGGCTGGAACCCGCGATCGGTTCGCTGACCTCGTTGCGGCGGCTCGCGCCCGGGGTCGACGTGGACGCGTACCGGCCGGACGTGGACGGCACGGAGGTCCGCAAGCGCTACGACCTGCGGGACCGGCCGGTGATCGTGTGCGTCTCCCGGCTCGTGCCGCGCAAGGGCCAGGACAGCCTCATCCGGGCGTTGCCCCACGTGCTGAAGAAGGTCCCCGACGCCGCCCTGCTCATCGTCAGCGGGGGACCACATCGGGCGGCGCTGGAGCGGCTGGCCCGGGAGAACGGGGTCGAACACGAGGTGGCCTTCACCGGCGGCGTCGAGTGGGAGGAGCTGCCGGCGCACTTCGCGGCCGGGAACGTGTTCGCCATGCCTTGCCGTACGCGCTGGGGCGGGCTCGACGTCGAAGGGCTCGGCATCGTCTACCTGGAGGCCTCGGCGACCGGGCTGCCGGTGATCGCCGGCGATTCCGGCGGCGCGCCCGACGCGGTGCTCGAAGGCGAGACGGGGTACGTCGTCGGCAACCTCACCACGCTCGTCGACCGGCTGGTCGAGCTGCTCACCGACGAGGCGCTGGCCCGGCGGATGGGCGAGGCGGGCCGGTCCTGGGTGGAACGGGAGTGGGGCTGGGACCTCCAAGCCCGGAGGCTGCGGGAAATGCTCGACGCCTGACAGAATTCCGGGATGCTCCTCGAGGACGTCTGGCTGCGGTACCACCGTGGCAGCCCGTGGGTGCTCCAAGGGATCCAGCTGGAGACCCACCCCGGCGAGATCGTCACCGTCCAGGGCCGCAACGGCGCGGGCAAATCCACTCTCCTGCAGGTCGTCGCCGGGTTGCTCCGGCCGGGCAAGGGCCGCGTCCGCGGTCGCCCGCCGATCGTGGGCTGGGTGCCCGAACGGTTCCCCGCCGACCAGCCCTTCTCCGCGTACGACTATCTGATCGCGATGGGCGAGATCCGCGGCCTGCGCGCGTCGGCGGCGGCCCAGGCCGCGACCACCTGGATCGAGCGTCTCGGGCTCGAGCCGTTCCGCGACGTCCGGCTGCCGGAACTGTCCAAAGGCACCGCGCAGAAGGTCGGCCTCGCCCAGGCCCTGCTCGTCCCGCCCCGGCTGCTGATCCTCGACGAGCCGTGGGAGGGTCTGGACGCCGCGGCCCGCGCGCTGGTGCCGGCGATCGTCGGCGAGGCCGCCGCGAACGGGGCCACGGTCCTGGTCAGCGACCATCGCGGGGAGACCGCCCGGCTGCCCGGCGCGACCCGCTGGACGGTCGCCGACGGCTCGGTCACGGCCGTTCCGGCCGATCCCGAGGAACAATGCGTCGTCGAGGTGGTCATGGCCGCGGGCGAGGTCACGGCCTTCCTGGCCCAGCTGCATTCCCAAGGGGTACGCGCGCAGGTGCGGTCATGACGGCGTTGGCGAGGATGCGGCTGATCGCGTACCTCAAGACCGGGCGGTTTCTGGCGCCGGGGATCACGGTGCTCCTGGCGCTCCTGCTGTTCCACGGCGGCGGGCGCAGTGAGGCGGCGGAGGCGTACGCGGTCTGCGCGCTCATCCTCTTCCCGGCGTACGCCTGGCAGACCCGGACGATCCTCGACGGCGACCCGGACGTGCAGCGGCGGCTGGCCCTGGTCGCGGTCGGCTCGGCCCGCCGGGAACAGCTCGCCGGGCTGCTCGCCGCGACCGTCGCCGGGCTGGTGGTGACCGGGGTGTCGCTGGTCCTGCCGTGGCTCATCGGCGCGGTGGAGGCCGAGGACGAGCCACTGGCGAAGCAGCTCGCGATCGGCGTCTGGGCGCACCTGCTGGCCTTGGCGGCCGGGCTGGCGCTGGGCGCGCTGAGCAGCCGGGCCGCGACCGAGTCGACCGGCAAGGGGGTCGCCGTGCTCGCCGTCGGCAGCGTGCTCGCCATCGTCCTCGGGCTGCCGGACTCGCCGCTCGCCCGGGTGATCCCGCCGATGACCGTCGTCGCCAAGACGGTGAGCCGACACGGGCTGACGCCCGCGAACGCGCTCGGCTACACCGTGCTGGCGGCGGTCTGGGTCGCGATCGGACTGCTGGTCTACGCCCGGCTCCGACGGAACCGGGCGTAGCCTCAGCGCTGCTTGAGCAGGCGGTGCAGTTCGGCGGTGATCGCCGTCCGCAGCTCGTCCAGCTCCTCCGCCTCGGGGGAGCTGAGCGGGTCGTGCTGCTCGGCGAACCGGTCCTCGTAGGCGTAGCGCCAGACCGGTCCCTTGCGGAACTCGGCCGGCTCCCAGGCGTACCGCGCGTGCACGTGAGCGTGCAGGTGGTGCAGGGAGTTGCCGAGGATCTCGTAGTTGAGCCGCCGGAACGCCGGATCGCGGCCGCCGCACACGGCGAAGACCGCGTCGCCGAGCAACGCCATGTCCTCGAGGAACTGCGTACGCTGAGCGCCGGTCAGATCCGTGAGGTGATCGGTGTCGTCGACGTCCGAGAGCAGTACGCAGTAGCCGGGCAGCTGCTGCGTGTCGCCGAAGACGACGTAGCCGCTGGGAACCTTCGCCATGACCATCGGGTTCTCGCCCCGGCGGGCCGAGCCCACCCGGTCAGAGCGCCAGTCGACAGACAGCTCGTCGGCGGGCGTGGAGGAGTGCCGTCCCATGAATGAGGCTGACCTCTTCCTAGAACTTGGGTGCGTCGGGGGCCTCGAGCAGGCCCAGGCGCAGCGCGGTCATCAGAGCCTGCGCGCGGTTGGCCGCGCCCAGCTTCTCGTAGAGCTTGGAGATGTGCGTCTTGGCCGTCGACTCGCTGACGAACAGCTGCTTGGCGATTCCGTTGACGCTCATGCCGTCGGCGAGCAGCCGCAGCACCTGGCCCTCCCGCGGGCTCAGCTGCGGACCGGCCGGGGCCAGCCGACGCTTCATCGCCTCGGCCAGGTCGGCCGCGGTGAACGCGCTCGGCGCGGACGCGGCGTGCCGGGCGGCCGCCACGACCTCGTCGGCCGGCGCGGTCTTCGGCACGAACGCCGACGCCCCAGCCTCCAGCGCGCCGAACAGCTGGTCGTCGCCCGCGTACATGGTGAGCACCACGATGCCCATGGTGGAGCTGGCCTTGCGCAGCGCGCGGGTGGCCTCCAGGCCGCTGCCGTCGGGCAGCCGCAGGTCCATGATCACCACGTCGGGCTGGAGGGCACCGGCCTGACGGACGGCCTCAGCCGCCGTCCCGGCCTCGCCGACGACCTCAAACTGCCGATCGCGCTCGAAGGCGTGCCGCAAACCTTTACGGATGAGGTCGTGATCGTCGACGAGTAGTACCTTGGTACGGCCCGCCGGTACGGTGCTGGTGGACATGCTCGGTGCTCTCCCCTTCAAGGCCGCCGGTTGTGACGGCGTGCTCACACGCTATCGCGCCGACCGGCCGGACCCAACACCACCGCGACCGTTGTGCCATGGGGGTGACGGGGCCGGATCTCCAGCCTGCCACGGATACGTTCCGCTCTCTCTGCCATGATCGCAAGACCGTACCGTCCGTCAACCCGCTGGTCAGCGATTCCCTGTCCGTCGTCCGACACTTCAATATGGGCGTTCGGGGGGTCGACCGAGCACGTGACCCACAGATTGCTGGCGCCGGCGTGCTTCCGGGCGTTGGTGATGGCCTCCTGCGCGATGCGCAGCAACTCCGCCTCGATGGCCGAGGGGAGCCGGCCGGGCGAGTCGTCCAAGGACAGGTGCACCCGGAGCCCGGCCGAAGCGCCGACTATCCGGGCGAACTCGGCGATCGCCGAGGTCAGGTTGCCGTGCCGGTCCACCTGGCTGCGCAGCTCGAACAGGCTCAGCCGCAGCTCGGTGACGACCCGCGTGATCTCCTCCCGGAGCGAGCGCAGCTCGTCGGCCGTCTCGGCGGCCTCCTCCGGCAGGCTGGCCAACGCGTTGTCCACGCCGTAGCCGATGATCACCAGTTCCTGGGCCACCCCGTCGTGGATCTCGCGGGCCAGGCGCTGCCGCTCCTCGTTGGTGGCCAGGGAGCGTACTTCGTCGAACAGCAGCGCCGCTTCGAGCCGGAGCGCCGCCTGCTCGGCCGCGTGCCGGATGCGCGAGATCGCCGGGGAGGCGAAGCCGCCCGCGTCGTCGCGTTCCAGCACCAGCACGCCGACCGTGCGTACGCCCGCGACCAGGGGGATCAGCAGGGCGGTGACGTCGATGTCCCGGGGCGCGCCGCGTACCTGGGACCGGGTCGCGACGTGCGGGAGCTGGCTGGCCCACGCCTCGGCGATCCCGGTGTCGGTGTCGAGCATCGTCTCCCAGTCGTGCTGCTCGCTGCCGTCCTGGGCGAGCCCGGCCTGGGACAGCACCATCAGGCGGCCGCCGCCGCTGGCGGTCAGCACGGCCGACCGGTCGGACTTGGCGACCGTACGCGCCTCGTCCAGCAGGTGCTCGGCGATGCCACCCGGGTCGAGGGTCGCACCGGGCAGCTGCCGGGCGACCGTCCGGAGCTGGGTGAGCAGCCGGGTCGCCTCCACATAGGGCTGCGGTTCGCGGCGTGCCAGCACGGCTCGCTGGAGGGCGCCCGTCGTGACGGTGCCGAGGGCGACCAGGACGAGCCACTGCGCGCAGACGATGACGTAGCCGGACGAGGCCAGCAGCGGTCGGCCGTCCAGGTCGGTCACCAGGCCGGCGACCACGAGGGTCCCGGCCGTCACGGCGAGCAGTGTCGCCGCCTCGACCGAGCGGTTGTTCAGCGTCGCCGCGGTCAATGGAACGGCCAGGTACGGCAATATCGCGCCCGCGCCGAAGCCGCCCGTGACCGTCCCGGCGTCGACGGCGGCCAGCGCGATCGCGGTCGCGCCGACGCCGATGACGAGCACCTCGGCGAACCGGCCCAGGGTGCCGACGATCGGCCAGCGGGCGCTCGCCGGGACGGCGGCGGTGGCCAGGGCGAGCAGGCCGACCCAGACCAATTGCTTGGGATCCCGGGTGGCGAGCAGGGTCAGGACCGCCACCAGAACGAGCAGGGTTACCCGCATCGCCATGGCGAGAAAGGCAGCGCGCCCGCCGGCCGTCCGGCCGCCGGGCTGCTGTGCCGCGCCGAGCGCCGTCGACTCGGAACGGCTCCGCTCAGCGGAGGTAAATGGCGTCGATCTCGTCGGCGTACTCCTTCATCACGACCGCGCGCTTGACCTTCATGGACGGGGTCAGCTCGCCGGTGGCCTCGGTGAAGTCACGGGGCAGGATGCGGAAGACGCGGATCGCCTCGGCCTTGGAGACCGCCTTGTTCGCCTCGTCCACAGCAGACTGTATCGCGGCCCGGACCGCCGGGTCGTCCCGCAGGTCGTCCAGGGTCGCCCCCGCCCGGCCCTGCCCGGCGAGCCAGTCGGGCAACGACTCCTCGTCCAGTGTCACGAGCGCCGCGATGAAGGGCTTCTGGTCGCCGACGACCATGCACTGGCTGACCAACGGATGCGCGCGTACGCGATCCTCCAGCACGGCCGGGGCGACGTTCTTGCCGCCCGCCGTCACGAGGATCTCCTTCTTGCGCCCGGTGATCCGCAGATAGCCCTCGTCGTCCAGCTCGCCGAGATCGCCGGTGTGGAACCAGCCGTCAGTAATGGCTTCAGCGGTGGCGGCCGGGTTGTTGAAGTACTCGCGGAAGATGATGTCGCCCTTGGCCAGGATCTCGCCGTCCTCGGCGATCCGAACGGTCACGCCGGGCAGCGGGCGGCCGACGGTGCCGACCTTCTGCGCGCCCTCCCGGTTGAAGGTGATCGCGGGCGAGGTCTCGGTCAGCCCGTAACCTTCCAGCACCAGCAGGCCGATGCCGCGGTAGAAGTGGCCCAGCCGTTCGCCGAGCGGGGCTCCGCCGGAGATCGCGGCGGTGCACCGGCCACCCAGCGCGGCCCGGAGCTTGCCGTAGACGAGCCGGTCGAAGAGCGCGTGCTTGAGCTTCAGCCCGAGGCCGGGACCGCCGGTCTCCATCGCCTGGGAGTACGCGATCGCGGTGGCCTCGGCGGCGTCGAAGATCCGGCCCTTGCCGTCGCCGTGCGCCTTCTGCCGGGCGCTGTTGTAGACCTTCTCGAAGACCCGGGGCACCGCCAGGACGAAGGTCGGGCGTACGCGGGCCAGGTCGGCGACGAGGTTCTTCACGTCGGGTGCGAACGCCGTCTGCACCCGGGCCGCGACCGCGCCGATCTGCAGCAGCCGGGCGAACGCGTGGGCCAGCGGCAGGAACAGCAGGGTCGTCGAACCCTCGTGGAACAGGACGCTCAGCTCGGGCACGGCGTTGCCGATGTCGGCGAGCATGTTCCGGTGGCTCAGGACGCAGCCCTTGGGCCGGCCGGTGGTGCCGCTGGTGTAGATGATGGTCGCGGTGTCGTCGGCGCGGATGCCCGCCCGGCGCTCGTCGACCGCGCCCGGCTCGACCGCCGACCCGCGAGCGGCCACCTCGGTGAGCGCGCCCGCGTCGATCTGCCAGACCTCGGTCAGCAGCGGGGCGGCCTCCCGGACGGTCTCGCTGTGCGCGGCGGACTCGGTGACGCAGGCCACCGCGCCGGAGTCGGCGAGGATCCAGCGGACCTGTTCCGGGCTGGAGGTCTCGTAGATGGGGACGGTGACCCCGCCGACGGCCCAGATCGCGTAGTCGGTGCGCGTCCACTCGTAACGGGTCCGGCTCATCAGGCCGACCCGGTCGCCGGGGCCGACGCCGGCCGCGATCAGCCCCCGGGCCAGCGCCACGACCTCGTCCCGGAACTGGGCGCAGGTCACCTGACGGTCGTCGAGGAGGAACTGCACGGCCTCCGGATGCCGGTCGGCGTTGGTCCAGACGGGGTCGGTGAGGCTGTCGCCGTCGCCGATGGTCACGACCGCCGGTACCGCCATCTCCCGCACGGCGCCCTCCTTGGTGCTGCGGATGCGAGCCGCGGAACGCCACGACTCCGTGTATCGAAGCTACCTGCTCCACGGGAAATCCGGCCGGGCGGTAGCCTGCTCATCATGGCCGACTCTTCCATGCAGTCGATCGTGATCGACGCCACACCCGGCCGGATCGCCGAGGTGATCTGCGACTTTCCGGCGTACCCGGAGTGGATCCCGGCGATGAAGCGAGTCGAGGTGCTCACCGAGTACGAGGACGGGTACGCCGCCGAGGTGACCTTCGCGCTCGACGCGGGCGTGGTCTCCGACGAGTACACCGTGCTCTACGAGTACGCCGAAGACCTGACCCGGATCGAATGGCGGCTGGTCCAGCCCTCCAAGATGCTGAAGGTGCAGAACGGCGCGTACGACCTCGTCGACAACGAGGACGGCACGACGACCGTGACCTACACCTTGGAGGTCGACCTCACGATGCCGGTGCTGGGCATGTTCAAGCGCAAGGCGGAGAAGGCGATCATGGACGCCGCGCTCGGCGGCCTGAAGAAGCGCGTCGAGAGCCGGGGGTGAACCGGTGTTCACCGAGCCCTCGACCGCCCGTCAGGAGGCCGAGCGGCTGGTCGCGGCGGCACTGGCCGTCGCCTCCCTGGCCGCCGGCAGCCACCCTGAGCTGGCCACCGGCAGCGCCGCCTGCTGCGTCTGCCCCTTCTGCAAGCTGATCGAGGCGGTCCGCGACCCCGATCCGCAGTTCGTCGAGCGGCTGGCCACCGGCGCGGGCGACCTCGCCGTCGGCCTGGCCAGCCTGCTACGCAACCTGTCGGCGCCCCGGGAGCAGACCGAGGCCGACCCGTGGCGCTCGGCGACCGCCGAGGAGCCCGCTGCCTCGTCGACCACGCCGTCTCCGGAGCCGGACGCCCCGGCGAGCCGGACAACACCGAAGAAAGTGGCGAAGAAGGCGATCGCGAAGAAGGCGGTCGCGCCCCGGAAGACATCCGGCAAGTCGCCCGATGACCAGGAAAAAGTCCCGCCGAAGAAGGCCGCCCCCAAGAAGGCCGCCAAGAAGGCCATGCCCAGGCCGCGTCCCGACGACAACGGATAAGGTGAACGCGCGTATTCGGGAAATGAGGGGTTTGGCGTGGGACTGACCATCGGCGTGGACATCGGCGGGACCAAGGTGCTCGGCGGCGTCGTCGACGAGACCGGCAAGGTGCTCGCGACGACTCGCCGTCCCACACCCGCCGACGACGTGGCGCGTACGCGGGACGTGATCGTCGAGGTCGTCCGGGAACTGGCCGAGGACCGCCAGATCGAGGCGGTCGGCATCGGCGCCGCCGGCTGGATCGACGCGGACCGCTCGACCGTGCTGTTCGCCCCGAACCTCGCCTGGCGCGACGAGCCGCTGCGCGAAGCGGTGAGCGCGGGCACCGGGCTCCCCGTCATCGTCGAGAACGACGCCAACGTGGCGGCCTGGGCCGAGTTCCGCTACGGCGCGGCCGAGGACGCCACCGACTCGATGGTGCTGTTCACCATCGGCACCGGCATCGGCGGCGGCATCGTCCTGGGCGGCCGGCTGATCCGCGGCGCGCACGGCATCGCCGCCGAACTCGGCCACGTGCAGGCGGTGCCGGACGGCCACCCGTGCGGCTGCGGCCGCCACGGCTGCATCGAGCAGTACGCCTCCGGCAGCGCCCTGGTCCGGTACGCCCAGACCGGCGTCAAGGACGACACCGCGGCCGGCGCCGCCCTGCTGGACAAGGCCGCGGGCGACGTCGGCGCGATCAACGGCCCGATGGTGACCGAGGCCGCCCTGGCCGGCGACGCGCTCGCCATCGACGCCTTCCGGCAGGTCGGAGCCTGGCTCGGGGTGGCGATGGCCGACATGGTCCAGATCCTCGACCCGCAGGTGATCGTGATCGGCGGCGGCGTCGTCGAGGCCGGCGACCTGCTCATGAAGCCGACCCTGATGTCCTATCAGGAGCAGCTGGCGCAGCGGGCCAAGTCACCGATCGCCGAGGTACGCCCGGCGAGGATGGGCAACCTGGCGGGAATCGTCGGCGCGGCCGATTTGGCGCGAAGCTAGTAGGTCTTACGCTCCCGGGATGGCCGTCGATCTGCGCGTGGTCGCGTACAACATCCATTCGTCCCGGGACGATCGGGACGCGCTGGCCGCCGTCGTGCGCGGGCTGGAGCCGGATGTCCTGATCATGCAGGAGGGACCGCGGCGCTTTCGCTGGCGCACGAAGGCCGCGGCGCTGGCGAGTTCGTTCGGGCTGGTGATGGTGGCGGGCGGCCAGCCCGCGCTCGGCAACGTCATCCTCACCAGCCTCCGCGTACGCCGCCGTGACTCGTGGGAGATCCGGTTCCCGCTGAAACCGGGGCGGCACATGCGCGGGGCGGCGTTCGCGCGCTGCGAGGTGGGCGGGGTGAGCTTCACCCTCGCCGGCTCGCATCTGTCCACTGACGACGAAGAGCGGCCGTCGCAGGCGGCGCTGCTGCGCGACGCGATCGCCACGGTCGACGGGCCGGTCATCCTGGGGGCCGACCTCAACGACGTGCCGGGCTCGCCCAGTTGGGACCTGGCCCATCAAGATCTGGTGGACGTCGGGGTGGACGGCGGCGACACGTTCTCCTGCGCGGCCCCGAACCGGCGGATCGACACCGTCGCGGTCAGCCCGTCGATCGGCGTCAAGTCCTACCGGGTGGAGCGGGGAGCGCTGACGCTGCGGGCCTCCGACCACTTTCCGCTCGTCGCCGACCTCGTCCTGTGACGCTCGCTGACCCGGACAAGCGGGAAGCCCGGCTTTTCTGACTTTCCAGAAATGTCGGGCTTCACTTAAAAAACTACCTCTGACCTGCGCCGCTGTCAAGGCCCGACTACCACCATCCCGCCCACGCGCCGTGCGCCGCTGCCGCCTTTTTGCGGCAGATCACGGATATGCATGCGATCTTGGGCGGTTGAGGCCTGCGTATCCCTGATCCGCTGCCAACGCTGGGCAATGATCCGCTGCCAACCCTGGGCAAGCCGATAGGGTGCCCCCGTGACGAGTGGTGTGGTGTTTCCGGTCAGCGACGACGCGGGCAACCGCAGCACGTCCGCGCTCGGCCGGGCGGTTGTGGCGGCCGCGTTGCGAGAGGTCGATCCGGTCGGCGCGCGGGCGGCCGAGCAGGAGACCGTCTGGCGGTCGCACTACATCGCCCATTTCCGGCGGCAGATCGAGGCCGGGTTGACGTCGGGGGAGGCGGCCCGGCGGAGTGCGTACGACGGGTTGCGGGAACTGCACGACCGCATGCGGGTGATCACGGCGGGCGGCGAGGAGATCGGACTCCGGGCGGTCTTCGAGACACCGGGGACGGAGTTGACCACGGCCGTCCAGAGTGGCACGGGCGAGCGGGAGAAGGAGCTGACGCTGCCGTATCGGGGCGATCGGCTCGCCGGGGACGATCTGCGGCGGCAGCTCGACAAGTGGGTCGAGGCGGGCGTCGTCGAGCCGTCCTGCGCCGAGGCGGTGCGTGCGGTGTTGGCGAATCCGGATTGGCTCGCCTTCGACGGCCGGCGGATCGCCGTGCTCGGGGCGGGTGCCGAGATGGGCCCGGTGCATTCGCTGCTGCGCTGGGGCGCCGACGTCGTCGCGGTGGATCTGCCGCGCCCGGCCATCTGGGAGCGCTTGGCCGCCACCGCCGACCGGTACGCCGGCCGCCTGTACACGCCGGTGGGACCGGACGGGACCACCGGCGCCGATCTGCTGCACGACTTGCCCGCCGTGGCTCGGTGGCTGGTGGGGCAGGAGGGCGACCTCGTGCTCGGCAACTACGTTTACGCCGACGGAGCGACGAACGTACGCGTGTCGGTGGCCGTCGACGCGCTGACGGCGTACCTGCTCGACGAGCGGGACGACGTGGCGCTGGCCTTCCTGGCGACGCCGACCGACGTGTTCGCGGCGCCGGGCGAAGCGGTCGCGCAGGCGGAACGGAACTATCAGCGGTCGTCGCTGCTCAAGACGCTGCGGCAGCCGGTGCGGCTGTTGTCGGCAGGCCGCCTGCTTCGGCGCAACTACGCCCCGGGGGCCGATCCCGGGATCTGCGACAGCCTCGTCGCTCAGCAGGGGCCGAACTACGCATTGGCCAAGCGCCTGCAACGGTGGCGGGCCGCCGTCGCCCGGTCGGCGGGGACCACGGTCAGCTTCACCGTCGCCCCGCCGACGCGTACGCGATCCGTGGTGAAGAACCGCGCACTGGCGGCGGCGTACGCCGGGGCGCACGTCTTCGGCGTCGAGGTCTTCGAACCCGCGACCGCGAACACCCTGATGGCGGCGCTGCTGGCGTACGACCTGCACAATCCGCTGCCGCCGCAGGAGCACGTCTGGCAGGAGGAGGCGTACGCCGCCGCGCACGGCGGGCTGTGGCGGACGGCGTACTCGCCGCGAAGCGCGCTGGGCCTGGCCGCCATGATCGGGATCGGCGGCGCTCGATAAACCAAGGCCGGTGGCAAGCCCGACGGCGTCCGATAGCCAAGGGCCGGTTGATCATCTAATGTGCTGCCTCATGGCCGACGCGACGCTATGGCAGCGGATCAAGGACGATGGCTTCCGGCCGCCCGCCGGCCATCCGGTCGACGAGCTGATCGCCGAGCTGGAACACATGCTCACGTACGCCGACTCCCGCCTGCGGGACGACCTGGCCTTCGAGATCCTCGGCGAGTGGATCCAGCTCGGTCTCTGCGACCACGACCTGGGCGGGCTGGGCGACCGGATGGCGGCCGGGCTGTTGCGCGGCATCGGCGAGGTCGGCACCGACTCCGTCTTCGGGCGCAGCTTCTCCGCCGTGGTGCTCGGACTCGTGGTGGAACGCGACAACGCGGTGCGCCTGCTCGGCCCGAACGACCTGAGTCGCTGGATCGGCGGCTTCACGATGTGGTGGGAGCTGGAGGGCGATCTGCGCGGCGCGGTCGACGCCCAGCGGGGCTGGGCGCACGCGCTGGCCCATGGGGCGGACGCGATCGCCTCGCTGGCCCGCAGCCGCCTCCTCGGCACCGCCCAGGCTCGGGCGCTCCTCGGCAGCGTGGTGATCCGGCTGCGGACGACCGACGGCTGGGCGCTGCTCGCCTCCGAGGACGACCGGCTGGCGTACGCGACGATGGCGCTCCTGCATCGGGGCGATCTGTCGGCGACGGATCTCGCCGAGGTCATAGCCCCGCTGCACATGCTCGGCCGACAGCGTCTGCGGGTGGACCTCGATCCGGAGGCGTGTGCCTGGATCAACTCGCTGAACTGGCTGCGGGCGCTCTACCTCCAGCTCGGCCTCGGGGTTCAGGCGATGCCCTGGTACGCCCCCGACAACCACTTCGACCGGCCGGTCCCCGAGCGCCAGCAGATGCTCGCCGTCGTCGAGAGCGCGCTCCGCGAGTACTCCAGCTGGTTCGCCGACCGCTGAGCAGGCCGCTGAGCCCCGCTGAGCCCCGCTGAGCAGGCCGCTTGAGTCCCGCTGAGCCCCGCGCTGAGTCCCGCTGGGCGACACGCTGGACAGTCCGGTGAGCACACCGGGGTTGCCCCGGCGCGCTACCGTTGCGCGCATGTCCGTCGTGGCCGCGTACCGGTGGGTCTTCGCCCTGCTGGGCTTCACCGTGGCCACTGCCGGACTCGCCGGGCCCAGCGCGTTCGGCGCGATCGTCGGCGGGCTGGCCGCGGCCGCCGTCGTCACGGTCGTCGCCGTCCAGCTCGCCCGCCGGTCCGTGCCCGTTCCCGTGCGTGCCCGCCAGACCTTGCGGCACTGGGAACGGCGGGAGACCCCGCTGCGCCTGACCGACCCCGACGCGCCCGGTCGCGCCCGTCCTCGAGCCCCGTCCGCCTGACGCCCGCTTCCGCGTCCACCGTCAGGCTTCTCTCTCCCGTCAAGGGGCTCACTCATGCATCCGCTCGACAGCGCGGCTCAGGCTGCGCAGACTCTGCTCGTCCAGCTCGCGGCCCTGCTCACCCCGGTGGGTGGCACGGCCGCCGCGATCATCCTGGCCACGGCCCTCCTCCGCCTCGCGTTGCATCCGCTCACTCGCTCAGCGGTACGCGTAGAGCGCGCGAAGGCAGCGCTCGCGCCGAAGCTCGCACCACTGCGCAAGAAGTACGCCGACGACCCGGCCACGTTGATGGAGAAGACCCTCGAACTGCACCGTGCTGAGGGGATCTCGCCGTTCGCCGGTTTCCTGCCGCTGCTGGCCCAGGCGCCCTTCTTCCTCGTCTTGTTCCATCTCTACAACAGTTCGAAGATCGGCGGCCGGCCGAACGCGCTGCTCTCGGACACCATGTTCGGGGCGCCCCTGAGCACTCGGTTCGTCGGCGAACTCGGTGCTCTCGGCGTACCCATATTGATTTTCGGGGGACTTTTCGCGGCGCTGGCGGCGGTCGCGTGGCTGATGTCGCGGCGGTCCGCGCGGCTGCTGGCGCTGACGGACCCGCCACCCACCGGAGTGCTCGCGGCTTTGCCCCGCATCCTGCCGTTCACCGTGCTGATCAGCGCGATCTGGCTGCCGCTGGCGGCCGTGCTGGCCCTGCTGACCACGACGGCCTGGACGGCGGCCGAGAACACACTGCTCAAACGAGGCATGCCAACAGCGCCTCCGGCGCGCCGGTAGGGGTGGACAAACAGGGCGCTCGCCCGCGAAAATGCCTCGCGTCGCGCAAACCGCGGCGGGGCGCGAGCGTCCTGCCCTCACCCCTGCCCGCGCGGCGAGAGGGAGCGAACCGGTGAGCGTGGACCAGGACTTCGGCGGCGATCACACCGGGACCACGCTGTGGCGGGACGGCTGGCCGGTCTACGACCGCGGGGAGACTGTCTGCGTCGTCGGGGCGGGGCCGAGCGGGCTGACCGCGATCAAGAACCTGAAGGAAGCCGGGTTCGGCGTCGACTGCTACGAACGGGAGACCGGGGTCGGCGGCGCGTGGAACTGGCGGCACGACCGCAGCCCGATGTACGCGAGCACGCACCTGATCTCGTCGAAGCCGCTCACCCAGTTCCCCGACTTCCCGATGCCGGACGACTGGCCCGACTATCCGCACCACGCGCTGGTGCTGTCCTATCTGGAGCGTTACGCCGACCACTTCGAGCTGCGGCCGCACATCTGGTTCGGCACCGAGGTCGTGAAGGTGGAGCCGGCCGACAACGGCAAGTGGGACGTCACCACCCGCAGCACCAGCAAATACGGTGGCGCCGAACGCATCCACCGGTACGCCGGGGTGATCGTGGCCAACGGGCACAACTGGTCGCCGAAGATGCCCACCTACGAGGGGATCGAGGACTACCGGGGCAACGTGCTGCACGCGAGCGCGTACAAGGACTCGGCGCAACTGCGGGGCCGCCGGGTGCTCGTGGTGGGCGGCGGCAACACCGGCTGCGACATCGCGGTGGAGGCGGCGCAGCAGGCGGCCCGCTGCTGGCACTCCACCCGCCGCGGCTACTGGTACGCCCCGAAGTACGTCCTCGGCCGCCCGACCGACCAGGTCAACGATCAGCTGCTGGCGTTGCGCGCGCCGATGCGGCTGCGCCAGTGGTTCGCCCACCGGACGCTGAAGCTGGCGGTCGGCGACATGACCCGGTTCGGGCTGCCCAAGCCGGATCACAAGGTCTACCAGAGCCACCCGGTCGTCAACAGCCAGCTGCTCTACTACGTCGGTCACGGCGGCATCGCGCCGGTGCCCGAGATCGCCCGGTTCCACCGGAACTCCGTCGAGCTGACGGACGGCCGTCAGATCGAACCCGACCTGGTCGTGCTCGCCACCGGCTACCTGCCCCGGTTCGACTTCCTGGAGCCGGAGCTGCTCGGCATCGACCAGCGCGGCAAACCCACGCTCTACCTGCACACCTTCCCGCGCCGTCACCCGACCCTCGCGGTCGCCGGACTGGTGCAGCCGGACGCCGGGGTGTTCCCGCTCGCCCACTGGCAGTCCGTCGTGTTCGCCCGCTACCTGCGCGCCCGGCAGAACGCTCCACAGCGCGCCGCCGAATTCGGCCGCCGGGTGGAGAAGGAAGCCGCCGGCACCTGGCACGAGGGGCGTACCACCGACTCGACCCGGCACTGGTTCGAGGTCAGCCACGGTCTCTACCTGCGCGAGCTGCAGCGGGCCATCGACACCCTGGAAGGATCGCGATGACCGTCTCGGTGCTGCGGCTCAAGGAGTGGGCCCACCCGGTCGCCCCGGTACGCCGGGAGGTGCTCAGCGCCACCCCGGAACTCGACGAGGGCCGGCCGCCGGTGCTGTTCGTGCCCGGATTCGGCCACGGCGCCTGGGCGTACGCGGAGCACTGGCTGGAGCACACGGCGTCACGCGGCTTCCCGGCGTACGCCGTGAGCCCGCGTGGGCACGGGGCGAGCGAAGCGGCCCCGAAGGCCGACCTCCGGGCGTACGCCCACGACGTCGTGCAGGTCGCGGCCAGTCTGCCGCGCAAGGCGGTCCTCGCTGGGCACGGCGCCGGGGCGCTCGTCGTCACGCACGCGCTGGCCCGGTATCCCGCCCGAGCGGCGGTCCTGCTCTCGCCGGTGCTGGGCGGTGTCTCGACCGCGCTGCGCAACCCCGGGCTGGTGCTGCCCGCCCTGTTCGGCGGGGGACTGCGACTGCCCGCCGGTCAGCTGTTCAGCCGGGAACTCCCCGTCGCCGCCGCCCGCGCGTACGCCAAGCGCCTCGGCCGCGCCAGTACGCGCGCGCAATGGCAACTGCTGCGCGGCGTCACCCCGGAACGCGCCGTCGGCGACCCGCCCGTGCTGGTCGTGGGCAGCCCCGACGACAAGATCGTCTCACCTTCGGCTTTGAAGGACGCCGCCCGGGCGTACGGGGGCGCGCCGCTGCTGTTCCCGGGCATGGGCCACGACCTGATGCTGGACGCCCGCTGGCGCGAACCGATCGACGCCACCCTCGACTGGCTCGAAAAATCCCACTAGCTACCCTCCCTCCCCCCTCGCCCCCTCCCTCCCTTTCGCCCTCCGCCCCCGCCCCCTCCCCTTTCGCGTTGATCATGGAGTTAACTGTGCTTTCGACGGCGTGTCGAGGGTGAAAAGTCCATGATCAACGCAGCGCCCTGCGCGGGCGGGCGCGCAGCGGAGCGGCGAGCGGGCGGGCGCGCAGCGGAGCGGCGAGCGGGCGGGCGTGCAGCACCCCGCGCGAGCGGGCGTGCAGCGGAGCGGGGAGCGGGGGCGCAGCGCCCCGCGCGAGCGGGCGGAGCGAAGCGAGCGCCGAGCGTCAGACGACGGCGCCGTCGTCGGGGAGGTCGGGTTCGTCGGGGCCGCCCGGCCGGAGCCGCATGATCAGCAGTGCCGCCCCGCCGATGATGCCGAGCAGGCCGAGCACCATCCCGGACTGGTCGCCGAGCGGCAGGAGGCCGGGTTTGAAGAACAGCACCACTCCGCCGATGATCGCGATGACCCCGATGATCGCCTGCGCGGAGATGCGCGGCAGTGGGGGCGGCGGTGGCGGAACGAAGGGTTCTCCGTCGTCCGGGAGGTCGGCGCCGAACGTGTCGAGCCCGTCGAGCAGGGAGGGCTCGGGCTGGTTCAGGATCGGCCCGTTGGCCGGGAACAGCGGTCCGGTGGGTCCGGCCGGCGCGGGCGGAGCGGCCGGGGCCGGCTCGGCCGGTTTGGCGGGAGTGAGGTCTTCACTCTCCGGCCAGGTCACTTCGGCGGGCGCGGCGTCGTAACTTGCGACAATCTGCGCAAAAGCGGCATCCACCTGATCCGAGGAGCGCCCGTCAGGGTCGCCGACCACAGACATCAGGCCCTCCCTCAGGTCGAACATGGTCGCGCCGGACCGGCCGCGGGAAGACGGGGCGGTGGACGCGGGGACATTTCAGTGTGACACGGGGGGAGCGAGATTGTGCAGTGCGTTGTGGCGTGCCGCATCCGCTGCATAGGCTCTGACTGCACTCCTGGCGGCTCGCCCCGAGGGGCTCCCCGGCGGGAGGATCACTGAGGCACGCCGACGTCACGGAGAGGACCACGTGTTCTACTGGCTGCTCAAGTACGTCATCCTCGGCCCCGTGTTGCGGCTGATCTTCCGGCCGCAGGTCGAGGGGCTCGACAACGTGCCCAGGCAGGGCCCCGCGATTCTGGCCAGCAACCATCTGTCCTTCTCGGACTCCATCTTCATGCCGCTGGTCGTGCCGCGGAAGGTGACCTTCGTGGCCAAAGCGGAGTACTTCACGGAGAAGGGGATCAAGGGCCGGCTCAAGAAGATGTTCTTCGTGGGCACCGGCACCATCCCGGTCGACCGCTCCGGTGGGCGTGCCGCCCAGGCCGCCCTCGACACGCAGTTGCGCGTACTGAGGTCGGGGGAGATCGCCGGAATCTATCCAGAGGGCACCCGCTCGCCCGACGGCCGGCTCTACCGCGGCAAGACCGGCGTGGCCCGGCTCGCCCTGGAGAGCGGCGCTCCGGTGATCCCGGTGGCGATGCTCAACGCCGACGAGGTCCAGCCGCCCGGCAAGGTGCTGCCCAAGGTCATGCGGGTCAAGATCCGGTTCGGCGCGCCGTTGGACTTCAGCCGGTACGAGGGCATGGCGGGGGAGCGGTTCGTCGAGCGGGCCGTCACCGACGAGATCATGTACGAGCTGATGGAACTCTCCGGCCGCGAATACGTCGATCTCTACGCCGCCAAGGTGAAGTCGCAGCCGGTCGCCGCCCCGATCCGGCCGGCCATCGTCTAGCCGGCCGTCGGCGAGCCGGTCGTCGGCTAGCCGGGCCGCTGTGACGGCAAGATGGCCCGTCACGGCAGCAACCTGGGCGCGCCGTTGCGCTCGGCGAATGCGCGTACCTGCTGCTCGACGCCGGCATGGCGAGCATCGGTGACGGGCAGGACGCGCAACGCCGCCGACAGGGCCAGTACCTCGTCGCTGGGCGTACCGATCTTGGCGTAGATCTCGGCCGCGGCCAGGTGATGCCCGCCGGCCTCGGCCGGATCCTCGGCGAGCGCGCCGGCCATGGTCGACAACGCCGCCTCGATCCACGGCGTACGCCGAGTGGACCGTTCGAACATGGCCCGAGCCTGGCGTGCCCCGGCCGGGCCGAGCAAGGCGGCCGCGTGCGCCGCCCCGGCGGACCATTCGCAGAACGTCATCATCTCGGTCTGCGACCAGTCCTGCTCCAGTTCGTCGAGGAGCGCCTGCGCCTCCTCCGTCCGGTTCTGCAGGACCCGGCACAGGGCGGCGTGCGCGAGCGCCGAGCGCAGTACGCGGTGGAACCCCGAGCGCCGTGCCCCGATCAGGACGGTCTCGATCGGGTCCTCGCCGTCGATCTCCACCGGTTCCCCGCGCAGGACGCGCATCCAGGCGCCGATCGCGATGGCGTGGAGGTCCCATTCCTCGGTCGGGCGGCGCATCACGACGGCGGTCGCCCCGATCGCGTCGGTCCAATCGCCGGCCATGTAAGCGTTCTGGGCCTGCTCGTTGTAGCTGGGCGACAGCGCGTGCCCGCCACCGCGTACGCTCGCCCGCACCTCGCTGAGCAGCCGCAGGTTGGCCGAGACGTCGCCTTCCTCCAGATACACCCAGGCCAGGTTGCTCGCCGCGCGCCGCCAGCTGCTCAGCTGCGCGCGCCGGCAGTCCTCGGTCGCCTTGTGCAGCTCGTCGAGGGCGTCGGGCTCGCCGGCCATGTACCGCGCGACCTCGATCGTGATGCGCGCACTGGCTTCCGCCTCGGCGAGATGCAGGCTGCGGGCGGTGTCGGCGGCCCCCCGCGCGGCGGCGATCGCCGGCTCGAACTCGAAGTCCAGCATCCGGGCCCGCGCCAGCTCCAGCAGGGCCTCCATCATCTGCGGGCTGTCCGGCAGGCCTTCGAAATAGCCGACCGCGCGGCCCAGCCAGTGCAGCGTCTCGGCGCGGTCCGCGCGGGACCAGGCGGCCTGTCCCAGCAGGGTGCAGCCCCGCGCGGCCCCGGCCACGTCGCCCGCCGCCGCGAGCTGCTCGGTCAGCAGGATCAACCGCACGACGCCGCCGTCGTTCAGGAACGCGTCACCGTCCCGGTAGAAGTCGATCTCGGCCGCGAGCAGCTCCAGCCCCGCGTCCGGGTCGAGCTTCATGCCGAGGGCGCGGGCCAGGAGGGTCTGCGCGGTTTCCAAAGCGTGCAAGTTGTACGCACGGCGCGCGGCGAGTTGCAGCGCCTCCCGAGCGGGCCGGGCGAACGGCGCCGGATCCTGGCCGAGCGTACGGGTGATCTCGTGAGCCGCCCAGCGATGGTTGGCCAGGACCTCGGCGACGTCGTGCAGCCGCCCGTCGGTCGTCCGCTCCAGCCAGTCCGCCGTACGCTGATGGCACTGCACCCGTTCCGACCGGGGCAGCCGCTGGTAGCAGACGTCCCGGACCAGGACGTGGCGGAAGGCGTACTCCGGCTCATCGGCCATTGTGGAACTGGCGGCCTCGACGACCAGGTCCCGTTGCTCCAGCCGGTGCAGGGCCCGGATCACCGGCTCGGTCGGCAGCCCCGACGCGGCCGCGATGGCGCCCGGCCAGAACTGCGTCCCGACGACCGCCGCCGCCTGGAGGACCACGCGATCGGTCGGCTCCAGCAGGTCGAGGCGGTTGGCGATGACGGCCTGCACGGTCTGCGGCATCCGGGTGGCGGTGTCGCTCTCCAGCATCCAGGTCGGCCCGACCGGGCGCAGCTCGCCTCGGTCCACCAGCATCCGGACATACTCGTGCGCGTACAACGGATTGCCGCCGGCCAGCTCGACCAGGGGATCGAGGCTGGCGCTGGGGAAGGTGGCGTGACCGAACATCTGGGCGTACATGGTGGAGATGTCCATGTCGCGCATCGGACCGAGGGAGATGGACGCGGCGCCGGTGATGGCGCTGGTCCAACTGGGGTGCCGTTCGCGAAGCTCGGGCCGGGCCGTCGCGATGACCATGAGCGGCAGGCCTTTGCCCGCGCCACAGAGCATCTCGACGAAGCGGAGCATCGCCTCGTCCGCCCAGTGCATGTCCTCGAAGACCAGCACGGTCGGGCCGGAGGCGGCCAGGAGCTGGAGGAAACGACGCCAGGCCGACTCGGTCTCGGACTGGGGCAGGCGCGACCCGGCGAGGCCGAGCAGCGGGCCCATGGCGTCGGCGAGGCGGTCGGCCTCGCCCTCGCCGCCGAGCCGGAGCAGGGCGGCCGACAGGCGTTCCCGCGCCGTGGCGTCGTCGTCGGTGTCCAGTACGCCCAGCTCGGCCTTGACGATCTCGGCGAGCGCCGCGTAGGTGACGTTCTCGCCGAAGGGCGGACAGTGGCCGACCAGCCAGCGGATGTCCTGGCCGGGCAGCCGGGCCGCGTACCGGGACAGTTCCCGCAGCAGGCGGCTCTTGCCGATGCCGGCCACCCCGAAGATGGTGACGAGCTGCGGCGCCCGGTCGGCGATCATCCGGTGCAGCGCGGTGGTCAGCATGCCGCGCTCGTGGTCGCGGTCGACCATCGGCGTCGACTCGTCCCGCTCGCCGACCCGCAGCCGCCCGGCCCCGGTCGCCAGCCAGATGTGGCTGGGGGAGCGCTTGCCCTTGAGGATCGCGGGCGGCTGGGCGGCGTATTCGATCTCGTTCTGGGTGGCGTCGTAGGTCAGCTCGTCGACGAGGACGCCGGTGGGCGGGCAGGCCGCCTGGAGCCGGGCGGCCGTGTTGACGACGTCGCCCGCGACGATGGCCTGGCCGCCGTCGCGCGCGGCGGTGACGTCGACCAGCGCTTGACCGGTGGCGACGCCGACCCGGAAGGACAGGTCGGCCACCGGCCCGGCCTGCTGGGTCAGCGCCCGCTGGACCTCCAGCCCGGCCCGGACCGCGCGCAGGGCGTCGTTCTCGGTCGCGACCGGGGCGCCGAAGATGGCCATGACCGCGTCGCCGATGTACTTCTCCAGGACGCCGCCGTGCTGCCGGACCACCCGGCGGACCACGCTGAAGTACTCGTGCTGAGTGCCCCTGACCTGCTCGGGATCGAGCTGCTCGGCGAACGGCGTGAAGTCCACCATGTCGACGAACAGCACGGTGACCATCCGCCGGTCCTCGCGCGGAGCGGCGGGCAGGGAGACACCGAGGCGCGCGCCACAGCCGGTGCAGAACGCCGCCAGCGGAGCCGCTTGACGTCCACACTGGAGACAGAAGACGGCCAGGCTCGCGCCACAGCCGCCGCAGAACTTGTCCTCCGGGCCGGCCGCACGCGAGCAGGTCGGGCACGTGACAGAAATCGTCTTCTCCAAGCTTGGGGTGTCCAGTATCGGCGAAAGCCCAGGCAGTACAAAGCCATGCTGTAGGGAAACCGACTCCACGCCGCCAAAGTTCGGCGCGATGGATACAGTTCTGCCAGCCTGATGGGCCAAGGCGCGAGGGAGGCGGCCGGTGCTGGTGCGACTTGCGGCGGAGTGGACCGATCCGTTCGGGGTTGATCATCACGCCGGTGACGTCGTGGACATCGATGTGATCACCCTCGCGGAACTTGAACAGAGAGGAGTGGTCCAAGCGATGAGTAACGAGCCCGAAGAGTGGTCTGGTCCCGGCGAGGAGACCGAGGAGGCCGCGCAGGAGTGGTCGGGTCCCGGTGCCGCCGAGGAGACCGAGGTCGAGGAGTGGTCGGGTCCCGGCGCGGCCGAGGAGACCTCCACCGACGAGTGAGTCGTGACGAAGGCCCGGTGGCAACCGCCACCGGGCCTTCGTTGTGTTCTATCGCCCTTGTTTCCCGCCGGCGATGCCGGCGGCGGTCAGCGGTCGGCCATGCCGGCCCGGCGACGCAGCGACGCCAGGTCGGTCACCACGATCCGCCGGCCCTCCGTACGCAGCCAGCCGCGGCTGGCGAACGAGCCGATCGCCTGGTTGACGCTCTGCCGGGAACCACCGGCCATCTCGGCCAGCTGGCTCTGGTTCAGCTCGATGGTGATCATCGGCGCCTGGCTCTCCCCGGCCAGCCGGACCAGCGTCTTGGCCACCCGACCCGGCAGGTCGAGGAAGACGTAGTCGGCGTTCTGGTCGGTCAGCCGCCGGATCAGCCCACCCAGCGACCGCATCACCGCGTCGAGGATGCGCGGATGCGTGTGGACCAGTTCCATGAAGGCGCCCCGGCTCAGCGCCAAGGCGGAACAGTCCTCCAGCGCCTCGGCCGAGGCCGAGCGGGCCGAACCGTCCAGAAGCGACACCTCGCCGAAGACGTCCGGCGGCCGCATGACCGAGAGCACCGCGCGTTCCCCGGTCGGCGCGGTGCGGAACACGGCCACACTGCCCCGCTTGAGGACGATCAGCGACTCACCCGGGTCGTTCTCCACGAACAACAGTTGGCCGCGACGGTACGTACGCGGCACGGCGGCTGCGATGAGCCGCTGCCGCGCCTCCGGTTCCAGACCCGCGAACATCTCCACGCCGGTGAGCGCATCAGCCGGCTCTGGAAGCCGCATCTCCACGGCGCCACCCCTCCCCGCCGGCTTCAGCATTGCCGGTCTTTCCCCTCGGGCCACACCGATCCGGTGCGACCGCCCTCCCAGATCATCGTCTGCCGACCGGGTGTTGTACACCCCCAGGTGGCGGTCATGCATGCCACTCCCGGGTTATCGTCGCCGATGGATCTGCGGTGAGAGTGCCATAATCCGGCCCATGCGCGTACGCACGCGGTGCGACAACGCCCGCACGAAGCGCGACGGCCGAGGAATCCCCCATGGCCGCTGACGATACGGTGCGCGCTGCCTTGCGCGCGGCATGGCATCTTCCGCCGGACGGGTGCACTCGGTTGGCCGGAGGGATGACCTCAGCCACCTGGTCGGTGCGATCGGGTTCCCGCCGATACGTGGCCAAACTGGTCCCACCCGGGGCGCGTACCTCTTTCGAGGCCGGGCTGATGCTCGCCGAACGCCTCTGTGCGGCCGGAGTGGACGCCGGCCGGCCGGTACGCGCGGCGGACGGGTCGTTGTGCGTACCGGTGCCGGACGGGGCGCTGGCCCTGCTCGAACACGTCGACGGCCGGCCGCTCGACGGCGCGGACCCGGTCGACCAGCAGTGGTGGGGCGACCGCCTCGGCTCCGTCCACCGGATACTCGTCGACGTCGCCCTGCCCGGACTGACCCCGTGGCACTGGGTACGCGAGGACGCCCCGCACCTGAGCCTGGAGCCCTGGCTGCGCCCGGCCGTCGCCGACGCCGTCCACGCGTTGGCCCGGTTGCAGGTCACCGATCGGCTGACCGTCGGCGCCCTGCACGGCGACCCGTTCTTCGAGGCGTTCCTCCTCGATCAGGCGACGGGCCGGATCGGCGTCATCGACTGGGGATCGGCGTGCGGCGGGCCCTTCGTCTACGACGTCGCCAGCGCCGTCATGTACGCCGGCGGCCCCGATCGCGCCGCCGGCTTCCTGGACGCGTACGCCGCCGCCGGTCCGGTGACGGCTGCTGAGCTGGAGTCGGCGCTGCCGGTGCTGCTGCGCTTCCGCTGGGCCGTGCAGGCCGACTGGTTCGCTGCCCGGATCGGGGCCGGCGACGTCACCGGCGCGGACGACGACGGCAACCGCAAAGGGCTGGCCGATGCTCGCCGTGCGCTCGCCGGGTGGAGTTAGGACTTCGCGTTACGCCTTCTCGCGCAGATGCGCCAGGACCAGCGGATCGATCCGGCCCGGGATCATGCGCTCCTCCAGGTTCTCGATCCCGGCCCAGTCCGCCAGCGCGACGTCGAGGTCGGCATCGGTGTGGCCGCGATCGGCCAGCAGCGCGCGTACCTCCTCGGCCAGCTCGCCGGACAGGTCCAGCAGCGAGTCCGGGTCGGCCTTCTCGAACAGCAGCGCGTGGAGGTCGAGCAGCCGGGCCAGCTCGCCACAGGGATCGGGGTGATCGTCCACCCGCAGATCGACCGCGACATCGCTGGTGCCGCCGTAACCGGCGCCCGGGGCGACGACGTAGACCGCCGCGCTCTGCCGGCCCCGGCGGTCGCCGCCCGCGGCGTCCCCCGCGCTCAGTGCACGCACCAGCCGCCGGGCCAGCGCCATCGCCGAGTCTCCGGGCGTACCGTGATCGCTCGCGAGGAAGGCGTCCCGCATCGCGTCGACGACCTCCGGTCCGGTGAGGATGTTTCCCTGGACGGCGTACCCGTCGCCCGCGACTCCGCCCGCCCACTCGTGACACCCCGAGCCGGTGTAGGTCGCGCCCTCGCCGAACTTGCCGACCACGCCCAGCTGCCGTTGGTCCCGGCCCGGGTCGGCGGCCGTCAATCCGGCCACGACCTCCGCCGCCGCCACCTGCGTACCCAGTAGTGTGAGCCCCTGCGGGCGGTAGGCCAGGTTCGCGTAGGACTGGGTGGCGAGCGCGCCGACCCCGGCCTGAGCGGCCGGGACGACCGCCCCCGCGGCCAGGAACTTGCTGGCCACCGCGACACCGTGGGCCAGCCCGTCGCTGGAGCGCGCAACGATCGAGAAGGTCATGCCGGAACAGTAAGGGGACTCATGCCGTACCGCTACTTCTACGACTGTGAGTTCATCGAGGACGGGGTCACCATCGACCTCGTCTCGATCGGTGTCGTGGACGAGCACGGCCGCGAGTTCTACGCGATCTCCAGCCAGTTCGACCCGACCAAGGCGATTCCCTGGGTACGCAAGAACGTGCTCGACAAGCTGCCGTCGCCGGGCAACCCGGCGTGGCGGTCCCGCGAACGGCTCCGGGACGACCTCCTGGCGTTCCTGACCGAGCCGCTGCGGACCGACCCGGACGGCGAACTCGAACTGTGGGCCTGGTACGCCGCCTACGATCATGTCGCGCTCGCCCAGCTCTGGGGCAACATGCAGGCTTTGCCGAGGATCATCCCGCGCTTCACCAAGGATCTGCGTCAGCTGTGGGACGACGCCGGCCGCCCGCCGCTGCCCTCGGCCGAAGCCGCCCGGCACGACGCGTTGGTCGACGCCCGCCACAACCTCGCACGGTGGCAGGCCATGACAGGTTTCCGGCAAGTTACCGGAAAGTAGCCACCAGTTCGCCCGGGGCGAGTGGAAACAGCCCAGCTAGGGGCGATACAGTGCGCAATTGCGGCCCGCCCCGGGCCGGCAGCGTCGCCGATCATGTTGCTCTGGGGCTCCACCACGGGCTTGGTATATGCACCCTCGAAAGGGATCGAGATGCGTATCGGTGTTCTCACCGGCGGGGGCGACTGCCCCGGTCTCAATGCAGTCATCCGCGCGGTCGTCCGCAAGGGTGTGGGAACCTACGGGCACGAGTTCGTCGGGTTCAAGGACGGCTGGAAGGGTCCGCTGGAGGGCCTGACCAAGCCGCTCGGCGTCCAGGAGGTGCGCGGCATCCTCCCGCGAGGCGGCACCATCCTCGGCTCGTCCCGGACCAACCCGTTCAAGATCGAGGGCGGCGTCGAGCAGATCAAGAAGAACCTCGCCGAGATGGGCGTGGACGCGCTCATCGCGATCGGCGGCGAAGACACCCTCGGTGTCGCGACGAAGCTCCACGAACTCGGCGTACAGGTGGTCGGCGTACCGAAGACCATCGACAACGACCTCGGCGCCACCGACTACACGTTCGGCTTCGACACCGCCGTCAACATCGCGATGGAGGCGATCGACCGGCTCCACACGACGGCCGAATCCCACCACCGCACGGTCGTGGTCGAGGTCATGGGCCGCCACGCCGGCTGGATCGCCCTGCACTCGGGCCTCGCCGGCGGCGCCAACGTCATCCTGATCCCCGAGCGGCCGTTCGACCTGGAGAAGGTCGTCGACCACGTGGAGAACCGGTTCCGGACCAACTACTCGCCGATCATCGTGGTCTCCGAGGGCGCGGTCCCGGCCGAAGGCGACATGATCACCCTCGGCGGCGAGCTCGACGCGTTCGGCCACGTCCGCCTCGGCGGCATCGGCACCTGGCTCGCGGAGCAGATCGAGAAGCGTACGGGCAAGGAAGCGCGGGCGGTCGTGCTCGGCCACACCCAGCGCGGCGGAACGCCGACGGCGTTCGACCGGGTCCTCGCGACCCGCTTCGGGCTTCACGCGATCGACGCGGCGCACGAGGGGGACTGGGGCAAGATGGTCGGCCTCGCGGGCACGGACATCGTCCGGGTTCCGCTGATCGAGGCTACTCGGGAGCTCAAGACTGTTCCTGTGGAGAAGTACTCCGAGGCCGAGGTTCTGTTCGGCTGACCTTATCGGGGCGACATTGACCCGCTCCGGGCGGGGGGGGGTGGTACCGGCGCGGGGGCAAGTAGCCCCCTTAAGCGCGGGGGGGGGCGGCTC
>NZ_JBFBAZ010000108.1:0-27937 GCF_040682475.1 Hamadaea sp. NPDC051192 | reverse complement strand
GTGGTCTCGACGGTGTGTCGGGACCGGAAACTCCATGATCAACGCCACGCCACGGCACGCCACGGCACGCCACGGCGCGGGCGCCGGGGGCGGGCGCGGGGGGCGCGGGGGGCGGGCGCCGGGCCGAGCGGCGCCCGCCGGAGGAAAGCCCGGACTACCAGCCGACCGGGTAGTACGCCACTGACCAGCCCCGGTACGAGCCGTGGTCGAGGTACCCGGCGACGCCGACGCCGCCGCTGACGGAGGTGCCGACGACCTTGCCCTCGCCGAGGCTGATCGCGACGTGCCCGGTGCCCGCCGAGTTGTGGTACCAGACGAGCGCGCCGCGCGGCGGGATGCCGCTGGTCTTCAGGTAGCCGTTGGTGACCATGTAGTCGCCGCCGATCTCGGCGGTGTTCCAGCCCGAGCCGCCCCACCCGTACGCCTGCGCGGTGAACGCCAGGCACAGGTTCTCGTACGCCGTCGACCGGTACCGGCCGAACGCCCAGTCGATGGCTCCGTTGGCCGAACGCGCGTTGGACCGGGGCGGCGAGCCGACGTAGTCGCAGGCGTCGGCGACGGTGCCGTCCGACCCGGTGTACACGTACGCGTCGGATACGTAGCCGCCGTTGGACAGCATGTCCCAGATGTTCGTCGTGCCGTAGGTGCCGGTGACCGTGGTCCCCGTCTGCTGGCAGACGATGGTGACGGCAGCCCCGTCGGCGACCGTACGCCACGCGGTGTACGAGGTGCCGGGGCCCGAGCGCACGTTCAGCGGGTCACCGGCGGTGTTGATGGTGCCGGAGGCGTCGGCGTTGGCGACTCCGGGCAGGCCGAACAGCAGGCCGGCGACTGCGGTGGCGACGACGGCCGCATTGAGGAATTTCCGCATACCGATGATGGTGGGACGTCCGCTTACACGATCCCTACAACCGGGCTACAACCCGCGCGGTAAGCGCTTTCCGAACCTGTTAGCCTGCCCCGATGCACGAGACGTTCGAGGTGACTCCGGCCGGTTTCCAGCTGGACGGCCGGCCCTTCCGGGTGCTGTCCGGCGCGCTGCACTACTTCCGGGTGCACCCCGGCCAGTGGCGGCACCGGCTGCGCATGCTGCGCGCCATGGGCCTGAACACGGTGGAGACCTATGTTCCCTGGAACCTGCACGAGCCGCACCGCGGCGAGTACCACTTCGACGGGCTGACCGATCTGGCCGGCTTCCTCGACGCCGCCCGCGACGAGGGCCTGCACGCGATCGTGCGCCCCGGCCCCTACATCTGCGCCGAGTGGGACAACGGCGGCCTGCCGGCGTGGCTGACCGGCAGCCTGCCGCCGACCCGGCTGCGCTGCGCGGATCCGGCGTACCTGGCCGAGGTGGACCGCTGGTTCGACGTGCTCGTCCCGCACGTCGCCGCCCGTCAGGTCACCCGGGGCGGGAACGTGCTCATGGTGCAGGTCGAGAACGAGTACGGCTCCTACGGCAGCGACCTGACCTATCTGCGGCACCTCGCCGACGGGCTGCGCGAGCGCGGTGTGGACGTGCCGCTGTTCACTTCCGACGGCCCCGAGGACCACATGCTCACCGGCGGTTCGGTCCCGGGTCTGCTCGCGACGGTGAACTTCGGCAGCCGCCCGCTCGAGGCGTTCGCCAAACTCGCCGAGCACCGGCCGGACGACCCGGAGTTCTGCATGGAGTTCTGGTGCGGCTGGTTCGACCACTGGGGGCACGACCGCGTACTGCGGGATCCGGGCGACGCCGCCGCCGACCTCGCCGCCATGCTCGCGGCGGGCGCGTCGGTCAACGTCTACATGGCGCACGGCGGCACGAACTTCGGCACGACCGCGGGCGCGAACCTGGCCAACCCCAGTCTCGACGGCGACTTCCGGCCCACGGTCACCTCCTACGACTACGACGCCCCGATCGACGAGGCCGGTCGCGCGACGCCGAAGTTCTGGGCGTTCCGCGAGGTGCTGTCCGCGTACCGCAACGAGGTGGACGGGCCGCTGCCCGACCCGCCCGCGCCCACGCCGGTCCAGTCCCGAGCCTCGGTCACGCTTGCTCAACGGGTACGCCTGACGCAGGTGATCGACGAGGTAGGCCTCCCGGAGACGGTCGCGGCGCAACCGCCGTCCTTCGAGGAGCTCGGGATCGCCCACGGGATCGTGCGCTACACGGCGACCGTCCCGGGACCTCGTGTCGCGTACCCGTTGGTGGTGCGGGGACTGGCCGACCGCGCGCAGGTGGCGGTCGACGGCGCGGTGCTCGGCGTGCTGGAGCGCGACCGGCCCGCGGACCTGTCGTTCGCGGTGCCCGCCGCCGGCGCGCGGCTGGAGCTGCTGGTCGAGTCGATGGGGCGGCCGAACTACGGCCCGCTCGTCGGCGAGCGCAAGGGGATCACCGGCGGTGTGCTGCACGAGCGCCAGTACGTGCACGGCTGGACCGCCCGTGCGCTGCCCCTGGATGGGGCGTTGCCCGCCGTGGCGTGGGACCGCACCGTCGACACCGACACCGACACCGTCGCCGGCAGCATCGTGGACGGACCGGTGTTCCGCCGCGGCTTCGTGACGGTCGACGGTGCCGCCGACGCGTGGCTGCTGCCCGGCGGCGGCAAGGGCTACCTGTGGCTCAACGGCTTCCTGCTGGGCCGCTACTGGTCGGCCGGACCGCAGCGTGCCCTGTACGCCCCGGCGCCGCTGTGGCAGGAGGGCGCCAACGAACTGGTCGTCCTCGAACTCGAACACCCCGCCGCGGCCGCCACCCTGTCCATCCTCGACACCCCCACCCTCACCTAACCCCCCACCCACCCCTCCACCCCACCCCCCCGCCCTCACCCACCCACCCCCACCCCGCATCCCCACCGCATTGATCATGGAGTTAACTGTGGTTTCATCGGTGTGTCGTGACCGGAAACCCCATGATCAACGGGGCGAGGTGAACCCGCCGTGGGGTACGGCCCGGCGGGGTGTCGGTGCCGGACTGTCGGTAGCCTCTGGTAGAAGAGTGCTATCAAACATGTGTTCGGAGAGTGGACGGAGTGGAGTAGCGACGATGACCGGGAAGGGATTGACCAAGACGGATCTGGAGCAGATCCGTGGCGTGCTCGACGGCGGCAAGCGGCCGCGTGTGATGTTCACCGAGTCGGCCGGGCAGATCGCCGGCCAGATCGGCCAGGTCGTCGCCCTGGAGGATCCAGACGCCGGTGACGAGTGGATCGTGGTGAAGTTCGGCGGCGACGCCCTGCCCTTCTCCCCCGCCGATCTTCAGATGCCGCCTCGGGGTGCGGCTGCCCGGCGTGCCGACGCCGTGGTGACGCCGGCTCCGGAGCAGACTGAGCCGGGCGGGCGGCGTCCGCTCGCGATCGGCGAGGACCTCATCGACCCCGCCAAGCCCAGCACCGAGAAGACCGCACGTCAGGAGCCCGCAGTGTCCGAAGAAACCCCCGCCGAGCCGGCCGCGCCGGCGCCTCGTAAGCCGGCCGCGCGCGCCGCGAAGGTGAAGACCCCGCCGGGGTTGGTGGTGACGCTGGCCTACACCGAGGGTGAGTGGACGGTCGGTGCGATGCAGGGCTCCAAGGCGCTGGCCAAGCCGTATGTCATCAAGCCGGCGGAGGCGCTGAAGATGGTGAGCCTGCTCGACGTGCCGGGCGTGCAGGAGGCGGTGGAGCACATTCTGGAGTCCGAACGCGACAACGCGCGGGCGGCGGCGGAGAAGCTGCGGGCGGAGCTGGCCGAGGTCGAGGCGAAGCTGGCCGAGCTGGGCGCCTGAGCCCGCCCGGTCGGGGTCAGGCCAGCAGCACCGCCAGCGGGAAGACCACGAACTCGACGTAGAACAGCTTCCAGATCAGCATGTAGTAGCGACGGACGGCGTCGGTGTCGGCGCCGTCCACGCGTATCCCGGTCAGCCACAGCACCGCCAGCGCGGCGACGTGCGCGACGACGAGCACCACGCCGTTGACGTCCGGCACGCCGGCCAGCCCGGCGGCGATGACGGCGGCGTACCCGAGGCTCAGGATCGCCTGGCACAGCCGCAGCGTGCGGCGGGGGCCGATGGTCAGCACCAGGGTCGAGATCTGATGACGGCGGTCGCCGTCGACGTCCGGGATGTCTTTCATCAGGGCGATGACGGCCGCGAACCCGGCCATGAACCCCACCATGAGCAGCACGTACGCCGGCAGTTCGGCCCGCCCGGTGAGCGCGGCCGAGTAGGCGAGGTAGACGCCGAGGTTGGCCACGACCGCCCGCGCGGCGATGATGCACGCCGCGGCCAGCAGCGGGAATCGTTTGAGCCGCATCGGGGGCACCGAGTAGCCGGTGCCGATCGCGGCGATGATCGCGATCGCGGTGAACAGGTAGCGGCCTTGCAGCCCGGCCAGCAGCAGCGCCACCCCGCCGGAGACGGCCACGATCGCGACCGCGCCGCCGCGGCGCAGCGTACCGGCGGCCAGCGGCAGATAGGGCTTGCTGATCCGGTCGATCTCGACGTCGGTGAGCTGGTTGAGCCCGACGACGTACACGTTGACGGCGAGGCTGGCGACCAGCACCAGCAGCCACAGCGCGGGGTCCTGTCGTTGGGCGTCGTGGGTGGCGAGCACGTAGAGCGCGCAGACCGCCAGGGCGGTGCCGATGATCGTGTGCGGGCGCGAGAACGCCCACAGGGTGCGTAGTCCCGCCGCGGTGGTCCTCATGTCGCTGACTATGCCTTGATCAAGGATGCCGCACCACCGGCTCGCCACTGGTGGTGCGGCATTTTCATCCCCCCGGTGCAGTGGTTGAGTCGGTCCGGGTGGGATGACTGAGTCCTCCGCGACGGGGCGACTGAGTAGGCGAGTGAGCCCCGTCAGTGAGCGCCGTCGGGGATGTGCTCGACGCCGATGCGCTTGCGGAACACCCAGTAGGTCCAGCCCTGGTAGAGCAGCACCAGCGGGGTGAACACGACCGCCACCCAGGTCATGATCTTCAGCGTGTACGGAGTGGACGACGCGTTCTGCGCGGTCAGGCTCCACTCGGGCAGCAGCGACGACGGGAACACGTTCGGCCACAGGGCCACGAACAGCGACACCACCGTCAAGGCGATGGCCGCGGCCGTCCCGGCGAACGCCCAGCCTTCCTTGCGGGTGCCCGGCCGCTGCCCCTTGCGTACGACTATGAGTGACAGTGAGGCCGCGAACGCCGCGACCGCCGCCACGGACAGCACGATCGACGCGCCGGTGGACCGGTAGCTGAAGGTGAACGCGAAGAACGCCACCGCGAACAGCGCCGCGAGCAGGCCGGCCTTCGACGCGACCGCACGGGCGTGGTCGCGGACCTCGCCGGTGGTCTTGAGGGTCAGGAAGATCGCGCCGTGGGTGAGGAACAGCAGCACCATGGTCACCCCGGCGAGGACCGCGTACGGGTTGAGCAGGTCCCAGAACGAGCCGACGTATTCCAGCGGGCCGTTCGGCAGCGGCTTGGGCCGGATCTTGAGGCCGTGGACGATGTTGCCGAACGCGACGCCCCACAGGAACGCCGGGACCACCGACCCGATCACGATGCAGGCGTCCCACCGCCGCCGCCACTTCGGGTCGTCGCGGGTGCCCCGGTACTCGAACGCCACCCCACGCACGATCAGCGCGACCAGGATGAGCAGCAGCGGCAGGTAGAACGCGCTGAACATGGTGGCGTACCACTCGGGGAACGCGGCGAAGGTCGCGCCGCCGGCGGTGATGACCCACACCTCGTTGCCGTCCCAGACCGGCCCGATCGTGTTGATCAGGACGCGGCGGCGGCGTTCGGCCAGGGCCCGGTCGCCGTGGGCCCGCCCGAGCACGGGCAGCAGCATGCCGACGCCGAAGTCGAAGCCTTCCAGGACGAAGTAGCCGGTCCACAGGATGGCGATGAGGATGAACCAGACGGTGGTCAGTTCCATGTCTTGTCTCCGCCTCAGACTCAGTACGCGAACGCGAGGGGCTGGTCGGTCTTGTCGGGTCGCTCCGGCGGCGGCGTCACGTCCGGCACGCCGGCCTTGGCGTACTTGAGCAGCAGCCCGACCTCGACGACCGCGAGCACGCCGTAGAGCGCGGTGAACACGGTCAGCGAGGTGATCACCTCACTGACGCCGACCGTCGGCGACACCCCTTGCGCGGTTTTGAGCTGGCTGAACACGATCCACGGCTGGCGGCCCATCTCGGTGAAGATCCAGCCGACCGAGTTCGCGGCCAGCGGCAGCAGCGGCAGGGACAGCCCGGCCCAGCGCAGCCAGCGGGTCCTGGGCGTACGCCCACGCCGGGTCGCCCACAGCGCCCAGAGGGCGAACAGCCCGGCGATCGCCCCGAAGGTGATCATGAGGCGGAACGTCCAGTAGGTCACCGGGATGATCGGCGTGTAGCTGCCCGGCCCGAACTTCTGCTCGTACTCGGCCTGCAGGTCGTTGATGCCCTGGACCTGCCCGTCGAAGCTGCCCGTGCCCAGGAACGACAGCAGGCCCGGGATCTCGATCGAGTAGAGCGGCTCACTGCCGTCGAGGGTGCCGATGGTGAACAGCGAGAACGGCGCCGGCTGCGCGGTCTCGTACAGGGCCTCGGCCGCCGCCATCTTCATCGGCTGCACCTCGGTCATGATCTTGCCCTGGGTGTCGCCGGTGACGAACAGCGCCGCCGTCGCCACCAGCACCGTCCACCCGCCGACCTTCAACGCGCTGCGGTACGCCCGCCGGTCGGCGTCCTTGTCCACGTCGCCGGTCGGGCGCTTGCGCATGACGTGCCACAGCGCCACCCCGGCGACCAGGGCGCCCCCGGTCAGGAAGCAGCCCGCGAGAGTGTGCGGGAAGGTCACCAGGGTGACCTTGTTCGTCAGCACCGCCCCGAAGTCGGTCAGCTCGGCCCGGCCGGTCTCGGGATTCAGCTTGAACCCGACCGGGTTCTGCATGAACGAGTTCGCGGCCAGGATGAAGTACGCCGACAGCGCGGTGCCGAACGCGGCGATCCAGATGCACGCCAGGTGGATCTTGCGGGGCAGCTTGTCCCAGCCGAAGATCCACAGCCCGAGGAACGTCGACTCGAGGAAGAACGCCAGCAGCGCCTCGATGGCCAGCGGCGCGCCGAAGATGTCGCCGACGAACCGCGAGTACGCCGACCAGTTCATGCCGAACTGGAACTCCTGCACGATGCCGGTGACGACACCCATCGCGAAGTTGATCAGGAACAGCTTGCCGTAGAACTTCGTCAGCTTCAGCCAGCGCACGGCGTGCGGGTCGCCGCGCTTCTCGGCGCGTACCCAGGCGGTCTGGAATCCCGCCACGAGGAACGCCAGCCCGATCGTGATCGGCACGAAAAGGAAGTGGTAGACGGTGGTGATGCCGAACTGCCACCTGGCCCAGTCGAGCGCGTCCATGCCTGTCCCTCCGCCGGTCGTCCTGCCCTGACCCGTCTGCCGTGACCATACGACCGCCCCGGGTGCCTTGGAGGGGAAATGTGACCCAACTCCGCAGGCCGCAGGTCCTGCGCCGGGTGGGGTGGTCTGACCGGATTCGATGGCCGGGCCCGTCGATCCCCTGCTGGGAACGGGTTCCCCCGTCCCACGCCCGCTCAGGTGGTGCGCAGAATTCGTGTTTGCGCACGTCGCGGCCACAGCCGCCCGCCATGAGCCGATAGTCTACGGCTATCGCCGCAGCATTCTGCCCCGGCCTACGGGCATCGCCGGGCTTTCAGGTGCCGGGCGGGTCATGTCTGCTGCGGCCGGGCCTGGCCGGGTGGGCTCGGTGACCTCCGGACACTCGCGTTCCAGGCCTGGCTGGGCCGGCTCGGTGCGCTCCGGAGGCTCGCGGGCCGGGTCGGCCCGGTCCGGTGATCTTCGGATGTTCGCGTGTCGAGACCTGGCTGGGTGGGCTCGGTGATCTCCGGACGGGCTCGGTGATCTCCGGACGTTCGCGTACCTCACCGGCCACCGGAAAGGTGCTCCGCCTTCCGGAGATCACCGTATCCGGGCAGTCCGGAACCCGCCCTCGCACGACGCGCCTGCATGGCGCACGCCGCGCGAGGCAGCAGCGCCCGCTCGCCCACGCGGGCCCGGCGCGACAGCCGTCCGACCCGCACCGCATGAGCCGCACCGCATGAGCCGCACGAGACGCCCCGGTGACACCGGCCCAGCCCCGGGTGTGCCACGATCGTCCCGCGATGAGCGCGACGACTGCCCCGACCGGCCCCCGTTGGCGCGCGCCCCTGGTCTGGCGCGTGCTGCAGGGCCTCGCCCGGATCCTGACCGGCCTGCTGGCCCGGCTCGAGATAACCGGCGACGTGCCGGCCGGGCTGCGCCACGGGCCGCTGATCCTGGCCGTGAACCACATCGGCACGTTCGACCCGATCGCGTTGTCGGCCGCCACCCGCAAGATCGGCGTACGGCCGCGGATCATGGCGACGGGCGGCCTGTTCCGGGCGCCGATCGTCGGCGCGGCGATGAAGGCCAGCGGGCACATCCGCGTCAACCGGACCCGTGTGTCGGCCGACGAGGCGCTGGCGTCGGCAGCCGTCGACGACGCGGTCGCCGCGCTCGCCGAAGGCAGCGTCGTGGCCGGCTACCCGGAGGGTCGCATCACCCTCGACCCCGGGCTGTGGCCCGAACGGGGCCGCAGCGGCATGGCCCGGCTGGCGCTGATCACCGGCGCGACCGTCGTCCCCGTCGCCCAATGGGGGTCGCACGAAGTCATCCCGTACGCCGACATCCTGCCCAACCTCGCCCGCGCCGTATGGCGGGACATCCGCGTACGCCCGACGGTGAAGGTGCACTTCGGCACCCCGATCGACCTGTCCGGACTGGACCCCGCCGTCCGCGGAGACGTCCAGCGCGCCACCGACCGCATCATCGCCGCGCTGCACTCGGAACTGGTGCCACTGCGCAAAGACGAACCCGACCGGCCCGCGTACGCCGACCCGACCCGGCCCAGCGAGACCCGGCGATCGTTCAAACCCGACTCACGTACGCCGACGGTGCTTGATGTAGGCGGCGACGACCTCCCGGGTGCTGGCCAACCCCAGCAGCGTCCGTAACTCGGCGACCCGGCGGTTCGCGGTCCGTAACGACATCCACTCCGATGCCGCGGCCGCGGCGATGGTCTGCCCGTCGGCCAGCCGCTCCAGCAGGGCCACCTGATCGGGGGCAAGGCGCACCACCCAGTCGTCGGAGCCGGTTTCGGCAGCCAACCCGAACACCTCCCCACCCTCCCGCGCCGCCGGGGGGACCGGTGCCGCCGGCGTGTCCCACCCCTTCGAGGCCTGCCTATTAAATTGACGATCGTTCGGACATTGTCACTGACGACGTACGGATTGACTAGAGGCATCCGGCAACCGGCAGACCTACCCTCGGTAGAACGTCGGATACCCGCCAGGAAGATGGACGTGCGGACGGCACACACCCGACGCCCGCGGCGCGCCGCGACGGGACCGGCCACCCGGATGATCGCGGCCGGCACCCGGTACTGGCATCATCTGCCGCTATGACCGCAGAAGCGCCGCCCCAGACGGGGGCCGCCGCCTTGTCCACGCCGCGGGAGCGGCTCGGTTGGTACTTCTACGACTGGGCCAACTCGGCGTTCTCCACGACCGTCGTCACCGCCTTCCTCGGCCCCTACCTGACGGCGATCGCGAAGGCGGGCGCCGACGCCGCCGGCAACGTGCACCTGCTCGGCCTGACGTTCAAAGCCGGGTCGCTGTTCCCCTACGCCACCTCCCTGTCGGTGGCGTTGCAGGTCCTCGTGCTGCCCATCGCCGGCGCGATGGCCGACCGGTCCAGCCGCAAACGCCGCCTGCTCGGCCTGTTCGCCTACATCGGCGCGTTCGCCACGATCGGCCTGCTGTTCCTCACCGGCGACCGGTACGCCCTCGGCGCGACCCTGTTCCTCATCGCCAACGTCGCGTTCGGCGCCAGCGTCGTGGTCAACAACTCGTTCCTGCCGCAGCTGGCCGACGAGAACGACCGCGACGCCGTGTCCAGCCGCGGCTGGGCGTTCGGCTACCTCGGCGGCGGTCTGCTGTTCCTGTTCAACGTCGTCGCCGTGGTCCTGTTCGGCACCGACGACCACAGCAAGGCCGAAGTCGCCCGCTGGTCACTGGTCTCCGCCGGCGTCTGGTGGGCCGTGTTCACCACCCTGCCGCTGATGTGGCTCCGCGACCGGCCCGCGACCGGCGGCGAACGCCACGGCAACGTCCTGCTCGACGGCTTCCGCCAGCTGTGGCACACCCTGCGCAGCCTCAAGGCGTACCCGCTGACCCTGTTCTTCCTGATCGCGTTCCTCGTCTACAACGACGGCATCCAGACCGTCATCGGCCTGGCCGGCACCTACGCCTCCGAAGAACTCGGCTTCGACATCACCGTCACCATGCCGGTCATCCTCATGGTCCAGTTCATGGCGTTCGGCGGCGCACTGCTGCTCGGCTGGCTCGCCAAGCTGTTCGGCGCGTGGAAGACCGTCCTGGGCAGCCTCGCCGTCTGGTCGGTCATCGTCATCGCCGCCTACTTCCTACCCGAAGGCGAAGTCCTGCCCTTCGCCGCGCTCGCCGCCGCGATCGGCCTGGTCCTCGGCGGCAGCCAAGCCCTCTCCCGGTCGCTGTTCTCCCAACTCATCCCCAAGGGCCGCGAAGGCGAATACTTCGGCCTGTACGAGATCTCCGACAAGGGCACCAGCTGGCTCGGCCCACTGCTGTTCGGTTTCGCGTTCGACCAGACCGGCAGCTACCGGTTCGCGATCGTCTCACTCATCGCGTTCTTCATCTTCGGCTTCGCCGCACTGCTCGCCGTGCCCATGCGGCGCGCGATCGCCGCCGCCGGCAACACACCGCCCAAGCTTCTCTAACATCAACGTGTACGCCGTGTGCACACCGGGTGGTGTGCACACGGCAGCCTGCGTTTACTAGGCTGCCGCCCGTGGATCACACCGGACACGGGGCGTCCTGCCATGCGGCGGGCGACGGCCGACTACGCGACGGAGCCTCCCTGAAGTTCTTCTGGGGGCCGATGGACTGCGGCAAGTCCACACTGGCCCTGCAGATGGACTACAACCACTCCCGGCAAGGCCGCCGCGGCGTCGTGCTCACCCGCAACGACCGGTCCATGAGCCCCCGCGTCACCACCCGCATCGGCCTGTCCCACGACGCCGTCGAAGTGACCGACGACCTCGACCTGGTCACCCTCGTCCGGGAACGCTGGGCCGCCGGCGCCGCCGTCGACTACCTGATCTGCGACGAAGCCTGCTTCTACACCGAGCACCAGATCGAACAGCTCGCCGACCTCGTCGACACCTACGACGTCGACGTGTACGCCTTCGGCCTGGCCACCGACTTCCGCTCCCAACTGTTCCCCGCCGCCCGCCGCCTGTTCGAACTCGCCGACAGCGTTCACCGCCTCCAAGTCGAAGTCCTCTGCTGGTGCGGCCGGGCCGGCCTGCTCAACGCCCGCATCGTCGCCGGCACAGTCGCCCGCGAAGGCGAACAGGTCGTCATCGGCGACACCGGCGCCACCGAAGCCGACGTGCGCTACCAAGTACTGTGCCGCCGCCATTACCGCGCCGGCGAACTGGGCACCACGGACACCGCTCTGGCGCACGACGGCTCGGCTGAGTAGCGTCACCCTATGGGACGAGTAAGCAGCGGTACCTTCGACGAAGCCATATCAGCCTGGCGTCAATGGCAAGACGCACCCTGGGGACGACTGCGGTACGCCATCGCCGCCGCCAACCTCGCCCGCCACCTCGACGAAGCCCTCCCCGGCGGAGCCCCCGGACACGTCCTCGACGTCGCCGGCGGCAACGGAGTCGAAGCCGTCCGCCTCGCCACCGCCGGTCACAAAGTGACGCTCGTCGACTACTCCGCGCAGATGCTCGCCGCCGCGACCGAACTCGCCCGCAAAGCCGGCGTCGCCGACCGCATGACCATCGTGGAATCCGACGTCGCCCGCCTGCCCGACCTGCTCGCCGGCCTCGAACACGACCTCGTCCTCTGCCACAACCTGCTGCCCTACGTCACCGACGTCGAAGCCGCCCTCACCACCTGCCTCGACACCCTGCGCCCCGGCGGCGTCCTCTCCGTCATCAGCAACAACGCCCACAGCGAACCCCTCCGCGTCGCCGTACGCGAACAGGACCCCTCCGCCGCCCTCGAAGCCCTCAACTCACCAGTACGCATGACCCGCACCTTCGGCGCCCCGATGACCCCCCGCACCGCCGACGAAGTCATCGCCGTCCTATCCAAACTCGGCGCCCGCGTCGAAGGCCACTACGGCATCCGCAGCGTCTGCGACTACATGGCCGACGACGACCGCAAATACGACGCCAGCTTCTACGCCGAACTCGAACGCCTCGAGATCGCCCTCGCCGACCGGCTCCCCTACAAACTCACCGCCCGGCTCTTCCACGTCATCGCGGTCAAACCACTCGCCTGACCGGGTCCGGGGCGCGTACCGTCGCCCGGATGCGCCCCGGACCCGGCGAACTCCTGCACTTCTCCGAAGACCCCACCATCACCGTCTTCCACCCCCACATCGCCCCCACCGCCCGCGAAGCCGGCGCCTACGTGTGGGCCGTCGACACCCACCACAGCCCGTCCTACTGGTTCCCCCGCCAATGCCCCCGCGCCATGGCCTGGACCACCCCCGACACCGACCCGGCCGACGCCGCACGCCTCCTCGGCCCCACCATCACCCGAGTCCACGTCATCGAATACGACTGGCTCCCCACCCTCCAAACCACCACCCTGTACGCCTACCGCCTCCCCGCCGCCGCCTTCCACCCCATCCACGAAGACGGCCACGCATACGTCGCCACCACCACCGTCGAACCACTCGGCCCCGCCGAACCCGTCGGCGACCTCCTCACCACCCACCGCGACGCCGCCATCGAACTCCGCCTCACCACCACCCTGTGGCCCTGGTGGGACGAAGTCATCACCAGCACCCTCGCCTTCAGCGGCATCCGGCTGCGCAACGCCCGCCCCCGACCCTGACCCGCACCCCTGAGACTTCCCTGAAACGCCCGCACGGCAGCGGCAGAACTTGCGCCCAGCAGCCATCATGGGCAGATGGTCTTCAAGAAACTCCTGGGCAGCCTCGGCATCGGCGGACCCACCGTCGACACCGTGCTGTCCACCCCCACCGCCACCCCCGGCGGCCCCCTCCAGGGCCAGATCCACCTCAAAGGCGGCGGCTCCGACACCGACATCGAAGGCATCACCCTCATCCTCGTGGCCCAATCCGCCGGCGCCACCTTCGAAGTAGCCCGCATCCACGCCACCGGACGCTTCACCCTGCCCGCCGGCGCCACCCACGCGATCCCCCTGAACAGCCAGACCCCGTGGGAAACCCCCATCACCACCATCTACGGCCAGCCCCTGCCCGGCACCACCCTCGGCGTACACACCCAGGTCGACGTCCGCGGCGGCTCCGGCAAAACCGACCTCGACCCGCTCACAGTCGCCCCCCTGCCGGTCCACAACCACCTCCTCGACGCCCTCGGCACCCTCGGCTGCCGATTCATCCGCGCCGACCTACGCCCAGGCCAGCAAGCCGGCCTCCCCACCCCGGTCGTCCAGCGCATCGCGTTCTACGCCCCCGCCGACGCCCGCCAGCCCGGCGCGCACCTGCCCCAACTCAGCCTCAACTTCGCGGCCAACGCGCACGCCCTGGACATCGCGATCGAAGCCGGCTGGGGCAGCCCGCCCATCCACCACACCCTCGCCCACACCGACGCCGGCGGCGACCTCACCGAGATCATCGGCAGCTGGGTCCGCGAAGCCCTCGCCCGCGTCCCCCAGCAGTCGGCACAACCCGGCGCGTTCATGCAGCCCGCCCAACCCGGCTACCAGCAGCAGCCCGGCTACCGCCCCAGCGGACCCGGATACGCCGCCGCCGGCAACCGCGGCGGCCACGACCGGGGCTATGACCGGGGTTACGACTACCGCGGCTACGACAGCGGACGCCGCGGCCCCGGCATGGGCGGCATGATCGCCGCCGGAGCCGGCGGAGCCGCCCTCGGCTTCCTCGGCGGCATGGTCATCAGCGACATGATGACCCCCGACGTGAACGTCACCGAAAACGTCACCGAGAACTACTACGACACCGGCGGCGACACCGGCGGCGACGCCGGTGACAGCGGATACACCGACACCGGCTACGACCCCGGGTACGCCGACACCGGCTACGACGGCGGAGGCTACGACAGTGGCGGGTACGACGCCGGAGGCGACTTCGGCGGCGGAGACTTCGGTGGTGGGGACTTCGGCGGAGGCGACTTCTGACACCCACCCACCGACCTGCCATCCGGCCCACCCGCCGGCCCACCCGCTGACCCACTGGTCACCAGGCAGAGCGCGGAGCTAGGCTGACGCCCATGTTCAAGGCCGTCGTCTGCTTCGCGCTCTTCTTCATCGCCGTCGGAGCAGGCGGCATGTTCATCGCCGAACAACGCCGAAAGATGGGCGGCCCCCGCCGCTGATCAACGCCCCACAGGGCCGGCAACCGGACGAGCCACCGCATACCACTCGGCCAACTCGGCGAACAACCGCCGATGCTCCGCCACCGACCCGATCGCAGCCCGCCGCGGCTCCCCCGGCGTACCCATCGACATGGCTGACACGGTAAGCCCCACCCGCCAGTGCCACTCATCACACGAACTGGCCCGGCCCCACCCCGAACGGCCACAATCCGCAGCCGTGGACTTCGCCGGACTCCCCCTCCTCATGATCGCCGCAGCCACCGGCGGAGCCGTCGACGCCATCGTCGGCGGAGGCGGCCTCGTCGTCCTCCCCGCCATGCTGCTGGCCTCCGGCCTCCCCCTGCCCACGATCCTCGGCACCAACAAACTCACCGCGATCGCCGGCACCTCCTCCGCCGCCTACACGTACGCCCGCCACACCGCCATCGACTGGAAAGTGGCCGGCCCGGCCGCCGGATTCGCCGTCCTCAGCTCCGGCCTCGGCGCGCTCTTCGCAGGCAGCGTCCCCGCCGGCGCGTACCGGCCCGTCATCCTCGGCGTCCTCGTCGCCGTAGCCCTCTTCGTCACCTTCCGGCCCAGCCTCGGCCTCGCCGCCGACCCCGCCAAACGCACCCGCGTACGCATCGCGACCATGATCGCCCTCGGCGGCGGAGCCATCGCCTTCTACGACGGCGCCATCGGCCCCGGCACCGGGACCTTCCTCGTCCTCGCGTTCACCGGCATCGTCGGCGCGGACTTCGTCCACGGCAGCGCGATGGCGAAGATCCTCAACACCGGCACCAACCTCGGCGCGCTGGCCGTCTTCGGCTACTTCGGCCACGTCGACTGGATCCTCGGCGCGATCCTGGCCGTCTGCAACATCGCCGGCGCCCAACTCGGCGCGCGACTGGCCCTCAAACGGGGCGCCAAGTTCATCCGGATCGTGCTACTCGTCGTCGTCCTCGGACTCGTCGCGAAACTCGGCTGGGACCAGTTCCACTGACCGTCCCCCGCGCGCCCCTCCCCGCGCTCATCGCGCGTTGATCATGGACTTTCCGGCCACGACACACCGTCGACACCACAGTTAACTCCATGATCAACGGGGCTGGGCGGGGTCGGTGCGCCGAAGGCGCTCTTTCTAGAAAGGCGCCGAAGGTGCCTTGGCGTTAACCGTGGAACAGTCACACCGCGTAGGGCATCCTAGGACTCTAGGTGTATGACAATGTGATCGTGACTCACCCCGATGCCGAACAGACCCGGCGGGCGCTGCTGGAGAGCCGTCCCGATCTGGTGGACGGATTCGACGAACACCTTCCGGCGGCCCGGGCGGCGGTCCTACGTCGACTGTGGACGGCCCTGCGCCGGGAGCCGATTCCCGGGGTGGCCGGGGTCAGGACGGTCGGCGGCGACGCCCTGGTGACGCTCACCGACGGCCGCATGGCCATCGGCCCCGCCCTCGACCAGTACGCCGAAGCCAGCCCCGACGTCCGCATCCGCGTACAGGTGGACGGCGGAACCGGGGCGTACGCCGATCCGGCGGAGCTGTTGACCGCCGTGAACCCGGAAACCCAAGGGCTGCAACGGGAACTCAGCAACAGCGTCGCGAACCTGGCCTTGGCCAGGACAGGGCAGCCCAGAGTGGATCTGACCGAGCTGCAGGGCGAACCGAACGGGCTGGCGGTCCTGGAGCAGTCGGTCGTCGACGGCCACCCGCTGCATCCGTGCTGCCGCACCCGGCTGGGGATGTCGACCGCCGACGTCCTCGCGTACGCCCCGGAGCACCGCACGCCGGTCGAGCTGGAGATCTGGTCGGTGCCGCCGAGCCGGTGGCTCACCACGGGCGCGGGCGCGCCGCCGCGTCTGGTGCTCCATCCGTGGCAGGCGAGGTACTTCGCCGAACTGCTGCGGAACTCCGGCGTACGGCCGACCGGCGAACGGATCGTGGCCCGGCCGCTCATGTCGTTGCGGACGCTGGCGGCGGCGAAGGATCCGTCCCGGCATTACAAGACGGCGCTGGGCGTGCAGATGACCAGCGCGGTACGCCAGGTCTCCCCCGCCGCCGTCCATAACGGACCCCTGGTGAGCGACCTGTTGAGCCGGCTCGCGGCAGATCTGCCAATCCGCGTCTTCCCTGAGGTCGCCGCAGGCGCGGTCCTCGTCGACGGCGCGCCGCACCCGATGCTGGCGTACGCCGTCCGACGGGCCCCCATGCCGCAGGCGGGTGACGTGTGGACGCCGTTGGCGGCGGTCGCCCAGCCGGACGTGCTGGACCAGATCCTGCGGATCGGCTACGGGGGCCATCCGGTGGCGTTCTGGCGGGATCTGACGACCGTTCTGATCCCACCGGTGCTGACGCTGCTGGCACGGGGCGCCGGGCTGGAGGCGCACGGCCAGAATCTGCTCGTCCGGCTCGCGTACGGCCGGCCCGCCGAGGCGGGCTATCGGGACGTCGGCGGCATCCATCTGCACGCCGGTCGCCTGCGCGAGGCCGGGATGGACCTGCCCAGCGTCCAGGGCAGCCTGGTCACCGACGATCTCGACGAGCTGCGGGCCAAGCCGTTCGCGACGCTGTTCGCCGTGGTGCTCACCGAGATCGCGCACACGCTCCAGCAGCGGCACGGCGCCGATCCCCAGACGCTTTGGCGGATGGCGGCCGACCTCGCCGAGCAGGCCCCGGATCCGCGCGATCGGCTGGCGCTGGCCGGAACCACCCTGCCGATCAAGGCGACTACTGCGATGCGGCTGGCCGCCGATCCGGTCGCTGACATCTGGACCCCGATCACCAATCCGCTGGCTGGAGTGTGATGACAGACTTCCGAAGCCGGGCCGAGGACGCCGTCGAGGGCAAGCTCGCCGCGGCGCTGCGGCGCGAGGGCCTCACGCCGGGCGAGGTGACCGCGCCGCTGCGGGCCGAACTCGACGACGCGATCGACAAGCTCACGCTCGCGTACCGCCGCCGGTCTGCGGCCGACGACCAGGCCCGCGCCTCCGGAGCACCGGACCTGCTCACGTTGGTCCAGGGCCAGCCTGCCGACGACCAAGTGGTACGCCTGGAGCAGCTGGCCACGGAGGGGCACAACCTGCATCCGTGCGGCCGTACGCGGCTGGGCTGGACGCGTACCGACGCGGAGGCGCACGACCTGGAGAGCCCGGGGACGACGGTGCGCTTCGTCGGCGTACCAGTTGATGATCATGTCGGAGACGACCTGGGTGAGCGGCTCGATGTGCCCGCACCGCGCGGGCATCGCGCCCAGCCGGTGCACGAGTGGCAGCTGGGCGTCGTGCGCGAGCGGTACCCGCAGCTGCCGGTGCTGGACGCGAGCCTGCCCGCGCGGGTGACCGCGGCCGTCCGAACACTGTGGACTCCGGTGGGCTATCTGAAGGTGTCGCTCGACGTGCAGATCACCTCGACTCGGCGGACCATCTCCATCGCCAGTACGCGCAACGGCCCGCTGCTGTCGGCGGTGCTGCCGCCGCTGCTGGCCGAGTGCGACGAGCGGGCCGTGCTGTTGCGCGAGCCGGTCGGGACGGCGTCGACGCTGGGCTCGGGCCGGGACCTGTCGGCGATCCTCCGCGAGCCGCTGCCGCCGATGGCGCCCGGCGAGCACGCCGTGCCGGCGATCGCGTTGTCGGCGGCCGATCCGATCACCGGCGAGCCGATCGCGAAGCTGTTGCTGGCGCGCTCGGGGCTGTCCATGACGGCCTTCGCCGAGCAGTACGCCCGCCTGCTGCTGACCCCGGTGCTCGGCATGGTCACGCGATACGGCGTGGGGCTGGAGGCACACCTGCAGAACTGCCTGGTGACCTTCACCGGCGGCGTGCCGACCCGGCTGATCCTTCGGGACCTGGCCGGGCTGCGGCTGCATCGCGGGCGGCTGGCCGAGGCCGGGCTGAGCCTCGATCTGTGGCCCGGTTCGGTGGTCGGCACCGACGACGAGACCGTGCTGCTGGCGAAGGTGGCGTACACGGCGTTCCAAGCACATCTCGGCGACGTCGTGCACGCCCTCGGCGACCCGCCCGGGGCGTGGGCGGCGATCCGCGGCGTGGTCGACGAGATCTACGACGACCTCGCCCCGGCGCGGCCGGACCCGGCCAAGGCCGATCACGCGTTCCTGACCGCGCCGACGGTGCCGCACAAGGCGCTCGTCCGCATGCGGCTCGACCCGGCGCGCGGCGACGTCTACGTCCCGATGGAGAATCCGCTGCATGAGCCTGCCTGATCAGGTGCTGTCCGCGCTGGCTTCGGCGAAGCACCCGGTGTGCGCCTACGTCTACGACACCGGGGTGGCTCGGGAGCGGGTGGCGGCCGTCCGCGCCGCGCTGCCACCGGGCGCGACGCTGTACTACGCGGTCAAGGCCAACGGGCATCCGGATCTCGTCGGGGCGTACGCCGACACCGCCGACGGGCTGGAGGTCGCGTCCGGCGGCGAACTGGCCCTCGCCCTCGACGCGGGGGCACGGCGGATCGCGTTCGGCGGGCCGGCCAAGACTCCGGCCGAGCTGTCGGCGGCACACGACGCCGCCCGGACGACCGAGCTGACCCTGCACGTCGAGAGCGCCCTCGAACTGCGGCGGCTGGCCGCCCTCGGCCCGCTCCCCACGTCAGCCCGCGTGGCGCTGCGGGTCAACCGGGCGGTGGCCGGTCCGGCGGGCTCGCACGCCATGACGGGTACGCCCACGCCGTTCGGCATCGACGAGACGCAGCTGGCCTCGGTCGCTTCGCTGGCCCGGGAGCTGGGCGTACCGGTGTGCGGGTTCCACCTGCACGCGGTGAGCAACTCCCTCGACGCCCCGGCGTACGCCGCGTTCGCCGCCGAGGCGGTCGCCTGGTCCCGGCGTACGGCGGTGGAGCTGGGCATCGAGCTGCGGTATGTGAACGTGGGCGGCGGCTTCGGCATCTCCTACGACGACCCCGCCCGCTCGTTCGAGCTCACCGCCCTGGACTGGTCGGCGCTGGACCTGCCGGACGGTGTGGAACTGGCCTTCGAACCCGGGCGCTTCCTCGCCGCCCCCGCCGGCTGGTACGCCGCCGAGGTGCTGGACCTCAAACGCACCCACGGCCGGTGGTTCGCCGTGCTGCGGGGCGGCACCCATCACTTCCGGCTGCCCGCCGCCTGGGGCTACAGCCACCCGTTCACCGTCGTACGCGTCGACGACTGGCCCCATCCGTGGGCGCGCCCGGAGATCTCCGGCGTCGAAGTGGACGCCGTCGGCGAACTGTGCACCCCGCGTGACGTGCTCGCCCGGCGTACGCCCATCGACCGGTTGCGCGTCGGTGACCTGCTGGTCTTCGGCCAGACCGGAGCGTACGGATGGGACATCTCCCACCACGAGTTCCTCCGCCATCCACACCCGGATGTGATCGTCCTCTGACAGTCTGTGACGGGTGATCACAAGATGGTCTCCCAGAACAGCGCAACCCTCTGGTAACCCCCTAGACTGTGCCGGGTCTCACCCCCAATGAGCCCTATTTAGCCCCGCCACCCCCTCGGAGGCACCCGACATGCCGAACGGTCGCTCCGCCGCCGTCCGGTCGCACCGCCGCAGCTCCCCTCGCCGCAGCGGCCGCACCGCGCTGTTCATCCTCGTGCCCCTCCTCGTGGCGGTCGCCGCCGGCGGAGGCGTCTACGGCTACCAGAACTTCCTGGCCGACCGCTGCTCCGGTGAGGTGACCGCGACGATCGTCGCGGCGCCGTCCACCGCGACGCTGCTCGCGGATCTGGGCAAGTCCTGGGCGGCTACCAACCCCAACGTGGACGGCCACTGCGGCAAGGTCACCGTGACCCCGGCCGACTCCAACAAGGTCGCCAACGCCCTGTCCGGGGTGTGGCCGAGCGAGCTGGGCCAGCAGCCGGACGTCTGGGTGCCCGAGTCGAGCGCGTGGTTCCGCAGCGCCCAGACCGGCGACGCCGAGGCCATCCTGCCCGACCTCCAGCCGAGCGTCGCCCGGTCGCCGGTCGTGCTGGCCATGCCGAAGGCGATGGCGCAGGCGCTGGGCTGGCCGACGGCCAAGGTCGACTGGACCTCCGTCCTCGACCAGGCAGCCGTCAAGGGCTGGAACTCCTACGGCAAGAGCTGGGGCAAGTTCAAGCTCGGCATGACCGACCCGGGCCAGTCGACGCCCGGTCTGCTCGCCCTGTCGGCGATCATCGACCGCGACGACGACCAAGACGTCTCGGACGCCGAGCGGCAGGGCCTGCTCAAGCTCAAGACGGTGCTCGAGGTCAAGGCCGACGACACCAACGCCATCATGGACGAGTTCGACTCCAAGGGCGGCCAGGGCGGCGAAGGCGGGCTGACCTACGTCTCGGCGTTCCCGGCCCTGGAGCAGGAGGTGCTGGCCCACAACCGGGCGCACCCCAACTCGCCGCTCGTCGCGATCTACCCCAAGAGCAACATCGAGGCCGACAACCCGTACCTCGTGCTGGACAACGCCGAGTGGGTGCAGAAGCCGCGGCAGGACGTCGCCCGGGCCTTCCTGCGCTACATCCGCACCGACGGCCGCACGGCCTTCCAGAACGCCGGCTACCGGGACGCCAACCGCAAGCCGGGCCCGGACTTCACTCAGGACAACGGCGTGCTGTCGACGCTGACCGCGCTGCCGCGAGGCGTACTGCTGACCGACGCGGTCAACGACACCATCAACACCTGGACGGCGCTGACCCGGCTCACCAACGCGCTGTTCGTCCTCGACGTCTCCGGCTCCATGGGCGCCGACGTGCCCGGCCTCGGCAAGTCCAAACTGGACCTGACCAAGGAAGCGGCCAGGCAGGCGGTCGACGTCTTCCAGGGCAAGGGCAACGCCGGCCTGTGGTCGTTCTCGTCGAACAAGTCGGGCAGCAAGTCCTACGTCGAGAACGTGCAGCTCGGCCCGCTCGACGACGAGATGGACGGCGGCACCCGTGAGTCGAAGCTGAAGTCCGCCATCGACGACCTCAAGGCGGGCGGCAACACCGGCATGTACGAGGCGGTACTGGCCGCGTACAAGGCGGTCCAGGCGAAGTACGTGCCCGACGCCGCCAACATGGTGGTGTTGCTGACCGACGGCGCGAACGACGACCAGGAGAAGAACCTCAAGCTGGCGCAGCTGCTCGAGCAGCTGAAGAAGGGCGACCCGAAGCGGCCGGTGACCATCGTGTCGATCGCGCTCGGCCCGGACGCCAACGGCAAGGTCCTCTCGCAGATCTCGTCGGCCTCCGCACCGGGCGCGCCCGCGCCCCTGGTGTCGAAGGGCTCCTACGACATCACGCCCGTCATGCAGAAGGCCATCTTCGGCGTCCGCTGACCGCTCACCGCCGCCCCACCCCGTTGATCATGGAGTTAACCGTTGTCTCGACGGTGTGTCGACACCGGAAACTCCATGATCAACGGACAGATCCCGGGTGCGGGAGCGGGGGTGGGAGCGGGCGCTGGGGGCGAGAGGATTAGGCGCTGAGGAGTGCTTTGATCGGCGCGGCCTTCGCGGCCGCTTCGGCGACCTCGGCGGCCGGGTCGCTGCCCCAGGTGATCCCGCCGCCGGCCCACAGGTGCAGTTGGGTCGGCGTGGCGGCCACCGTCCGGATGGTCAGCCCGAGATCCAGCCCGTCCCGGCCGACCCAACCGAGGGCGCCCATGCTCGCCCCCCGGCCGACCGGTTCGAGCCGGGCGATCTGGGCCAGCGCGGCGAGCTTCGGCGCGCCGGTGACCGAGCCGCCGGGGCATACCGCGCGGAGCAGTTCGGCCAGGCCCACGCCGGGTCGCAGCTGGGCGGTCACGGTCGACTCCGCCTGCCACAGGTCGCCCCAGTGCTTCAGGGCGAACAGCTCCTCGACGCGTACGCTGCCGATCTGGGCCACGTGCGCGAGGTCGTTGCGCTCCAGATCCACGATCATGATGTGCTCGGCGCGCTCCTTGGCCGAGGCGAGCAACTGCGCCCGCCCTTCCTCGGTCGCCTTGGCGGTCCCCTTGATCGGGCGTGTCTGCGCAATTCCGGCGCGTACGCGGACGAGCGTCTCCGGGGACGCGCAGGCGACCGCCCACCCCTCGCCGCCGATCAGCCCGCCGTAGTGCGCTCCCCGCAGCCCGGCCAGCCGCGCCAACGCGGGCGCCGGATCGCCCGCGTACGCCGCCGCCGAGTGCCCGACGACGTTGACCTGATACACGTCGCCCATGGCGATCGCGTCCCGGACGGCGGCCACCGCTTCGGCATGATCGGCCTCGGACCAACTGGGAACCCAGGGCTCGAGCGCGAACCGAGCCGACCCTACGGCCGACCGAGAGCCAAGATCACTACTCTGCGTGAGGGAATATTCCGAATGCGCGTACACGATGGCGGCTATTTCGGGCACTTCGGGGACCGGTGTCGGCCGTCCGGGGGACGCGCCGGCAAGGGTCGCCCCGGCCGCCGCCGAGACGTAGAGGGCGGCTCCGCAGACGTCCCCGGGGCCGTGCCGGAGATCGACCCCGGACTCCGCCGCACCGAGATCACTCACCGGCAAGCCGTGCTCACGCAAGAAGAATTCGACGAGGTCAGCGCTGGTCCGACCGGCGGCGACCGGATCGCCGGGCCGCCATTCCAGCCGGGCCACCGGCGTCGCGTGCGCCCGGCACCGAGCCGGTACGCCGGGCGGCCCGGCGGCCGCGGTAAGCCCCCGCATGGATACCGAATGTACGACGACCGGACTCACTTGGATCATCCAAAGGGTTGATTACTGGGTGTGAGGGGCGTTACTTGCTCGAAATCGCCTCGTTCGGCGTAGTAGCGTGCGTGACTGTTCATGTGACCAACTCCACAGGGGCGTGTGATTCGTCACTACAGTGGCGAGGCATCACCCCTCAACCACAGCGGAGACCACCCCATGTGCCAGCACCAACCGCCCTGCCCGAGCGCCGACGCCGTCGACCGTGACGCGGCCCGGGTCGTCGCCAGCTTTCCGGAGCAGGGCTGGAGCCTTCTCTGCAACGGCGTCATCACCTTCGAGGACACCGGCGAGCTGCTCCCGGACGGGAGAATGATCGCACCGCAGCGAGGCCCCGCAGTGCACGCGCTCGCGTGACCTGCGCCACGGTTCCCGTGGCAGACCAGTCCCCCGGCTGACACCGACGGTCAGCCGCCGACCCACCGGACAGCACCATCGCCCGCCGAGCGCTCACCGAAGCAGCACCGAACCGAAGGCACCGCGAACCAAAGACACGCAGTACGGAAGACACGCAGTACCAGAGACTTTCAGGCCCGGCCGACCGAACGGCCGGGCCTCGTGACGTCCAGGGCCCGGATCAGGCAGCCCGGATCAGGCGAACGCCTCCGGCGGCGGGCACGAGCAGACCAGGTTCCGGTCGCCGTACGCACCGTCGATGCGCCGCACCGGCGCCCAGTACTTGCCGACCGGGTCCATCCCGCCCGGGTAGGCGGCGACCGACCGCGGGTACGCGTGCGTCCACTCGTCGCTACTGACCATCGCCGCGGTGTGCGGGGCGTTGACCAACGGGTTGTCGTCCTTCGGCCAGGCGCCCTCGGCGACGGCGTCGATCTCGCGCCGGATGGCGACCATGGCGTCCACGAACCGGTCCAGCTCGCCCAGGTCCTCGCTCTCGGTCGGCTCGACCATCAGCGTCCCGGCGACCGGGAAGGACATCGTCGGGGCGTGGAAGCCGTAGTCGATGAGCCGCTTGGCCACGTCGTCGACGGACACGCCGGTGGACTTCGTCAGCGGCCGCAGGTCGAGGATGCACTCGTGGGCCACCAGGCCCTTGTTCCCGGTGTAGAGCACCGGGTAGTGGTCGCGCAGCTTGACGGCGACGTAGTTCGCGGCCAGCACCGCATGCGCGGTGGCTGACGCGAGCCCGTCCGGGCCCATCATTCGCACGTACGCCCACGGAATCGGCAGGATGCCAGCCGAACCATGCGGGGCGGCCGAGATCGCCTTGACGGCCTCGTCACCCCGCCCCGGCAGGTACGCCGCCAGATGCGACCGGACGGCGACCGGGCCGACGCCGGGACCGCCGCCGCCGTGCGGGATGCAGAACGTCTTGTGCAGGTTCAGGTGCGACACGTCCGCCCCGAACTTGCCGGGCTTGGCGAATCCGACCAACGCGTTGAGGTTGGCCCCGTCCACATAGACCTGGCCCCCCGCGTCGTGCACCTTCGCGCACAGCTCGGCGATGCTCGTCTCGTACACGCCGTGGGTGGACGGGTAGGTCACCATGATGGCTGCCAGCCGCTCCGCGTGCTCGGCGAGCTTGCGGTCGAGGTCGACGAGGTCCACATTGCCGTTCTCGTCGCAGGCCACCACGACCACGCGCATGCCGGCCATCACGGCGCTGGCGGCGTTCGTGCCGTGCGCGCTCGACGGGATCAGGCAGACGTCGCGGTCCAGGTCGCCCCGCGACCGGTGGTACGCCCGGATCGCCAGCAGGCCGGCGAGCTCACCCTGCGAACCGGCGTTCGGCTGGACGCTGACGGCGTCGTACCCGGTCAGCTCGGCCAGCCAGTCCTCCAGCGAGCCGATCAGCTCGGCGTACCCGGCGGTCTGGGCGGCCGGCGCGAACGGGTGGACGTTCGCGAACTCGGGCCAGGTCACCGCCTCCATCTCGGTGGTGGCGTTGAGCTTCATCGTGCAGGAGCCGAGCGGGATCATGCCCCGGTCGAGGGCGTAGTCCAGATCGGACAGGCGGCGCAGGTAGCGCAGCATCGCCGTCTCGGAGTGGTGCGTCCGGAAGACTGGGTGGGTCAGGAAGTCGCTGGTACGCCCGAACTCCAGCTCGGGCGCGTCGGTCTCGGCGACCCCGGCGACACCGAACGCGGCCCACACGGCGGCGATGTCCGCCGCGGTGGTGGTCTCGTCACAGGCGATGCCGACCCGGTCGGCGTCGAACGCCCACAGGTTGACGCCGTTCTCGGCGGCGGCCGTCACGACCTCGGCGGCCCGGCCCGGCACGACGGCGGTCACCGTGTCGAAGAACTGCCCGGTCGCCAGCTCCACCCCGCCGTCGCGCAGCCCCGCCGCGAGCAGCGTCGCGCTGTCGTGCGCGTGGCGGGCGATCGCCCGCAGCCCGTTCGGGCCGTGGTAGACGGCGTACATGCTGGCCATCACGGCGAGCAGGACCTGCGCGGTGCAGATGTTGCTGGTCGCCTTCTCGCGGCGGATGTGCTGCTCGCGGGTCTGCAACGCCAGCCGGTAGGCGCGGTTGCCGTCCGCGTCCCGCGAGACGCCCACGAGCCGTCCCGGCAGCGAGCGCTCCAGTCCCGCGCGCACCGCCAGATAGCCCGCGTGCGGCCCGCCGAAGCCCATGGGTACGCCGAACCGCTGCGCGCTGCCGCAGGCGATGTCGGCGCCGATCGCGCCCGGCTCCCGCAGCAGGACCAGGGCCAGCAGATCGGCCGCGACGGTGACGAGCGCGCCCTGAGCGTGGGCCGCCTCGATCAGGGCGGCGTGGTCCCGGACGGCGCCCGAGGCTCCCGGGTACTGCACGTGCAGGCCGAAGTACTCGAAGTCCAGCTCCCGCTCGATGTCGACCACCCGAACCTCGATGCCGAGCGGCTCCGCCCGCGTACGGATGACGTCGACGCTCTGCGGCAGGGTGTCGCCGTCCACGGCGTACACGTTGGATTTGGATTTGGACGAGCGGCGCGCGAGCGTCATCGCCTCCGCGGCCGCCGTGGCTTCGTCGAGCATCGACGCGTTGGCGGTCTCGAGGCCGGTGAGGTCGGTGACCACGGTCTGGAAGTTGAGCAGGGCCTCGAGCCGGCCCTGGCTGATCTCCGGCTGGTACGGCGTGTAGGCCGTGTACCAGGCCGGGTTCTCCAGGACGTTGCGCTTGATGACGCCCGGGGTGTGGGTGCCGTAGTAGCCCAGACCGATCATCGAGGTCAGAACCTGGTTGCGCGACGCCAGGTCGCGAAGCTCCGCCAGGACCTCCGCCTCGGTGGCGGCGGCCGGGAGGCTCAGCTGCTCGTGCCACCGGATGGCCTCCGGAATGGCCGCGTCCATCAGCTCGTCGAGGCTGCTGTAGCCGACCGACTCCAGCATGCGGCGGGCGTCGTCGGAGGTGGGGCCGATGTGCCGCGCGGAGAACGAGAATGGGCTCGTCATGGGTTCGATTGCTCCCAGGGAGGCGGGGACGATGTCGTCCTCCCCCGCTGTCGCACCATGCGCTCCAGCGTCGCCGACCCGTGCGGTCCGGGTGCCTGAGAGGTTCCGGGGAGGAATTGCCCCTTCGGCGCCGTTCTGCCCGGTCTATGGCCGGGGTACGCGGACTCTCCCGCGCGGGCGTACCAGCTACCCGCAACGGTACCAGTGCCCCCCATGACGGTGCTGTTACGCATGTCTCCGGCGTGCCGGTGCGATCATGCACCGGCGGGTCCGGCCGCCGGTGTTCTCCCGCTGTCCCGGACGCCTGCCGAAGCCGAGGTCTAGGGTGAAGATCGTGACCTACACCGCCGCTTCCGATCGTTACGACAAGATGACCTACCGCCGGTCCGGGCGCAGTGGCCTGCGGCTGCCCGCGATCTCCCTCGGCCTCTGGCACAACTTCGGGGCCCAGCGGTCCTACGAGGTCGAGCGTGACATCGTCCTGCGCGCCTTCGACCTGGGCGTGACCCACTTCGACCTGGCGAACAACTACGGTCCCCCGCCCGGCACCGCCGAGGAGACCTTCGGGCGGCTGCTGGCCACCGATCTGGCGGCGTACCGGGACGAGCTGGTGATCTCGACGAAGGCGGGCTACCTGATGTGGCCCGGCCCGTACGGCGAATGGGGTTCCCGCAAGTACCTGACGGCCTCCCTGGACCAGTCGCTGCGCCGGATGGGGCTCGACTACGTCGACGTGTTCTACAGCCACCGGTTCGACCCGGACACGCCGCTGGAGGAGACGATGATGGCGCTGGACGCGGCGGTCCGCGCCGGCAAGGCCCTCTACGTCGGCATCTCCTCGTACAAGTCGGAGCAGACCGCTCAGGCGGCCGCCATCCTGCGCGAGCTGGGCACACCACTGCTGATCCACCAGCCGTCGTACTCGATGATCAACCGCTGGATCGAGGACGACGGGCTCCTCGACACCCTGGAAGAGGTGGGCGCGGGCTGCATCGCGTTCTCCCCGCTCGCCCAGGGGCTGCTCACCGACCGCTACCTCAACGGCGTACCGGCCGACTCCCGGGTGGCCACCAGCGTCTTCCTGAACGAGAGCGACCTGACCCCGGAACGCCTCGCTCAGGTCAGCGCGCTGAACGAGATCGCCCGTGGGCGCGGGCAGTCGCTGGCTCAGCTGGCCCTCGCCTGGGCGCTGCGCGACCCCCGGATGACCAGCTTGATCATCGGCGCGTCCAGCGTCGCCCAGCTGGAGGCGAACGTCGCCGCGCTGGACAACCTGGAGTTCACCGACGCCGAACTGGCCGAGATCGACAAACTTCTCTAGGCCCGGCACCCGCTGGGCGCCGGATCGCTGGGCGCCGGATCGCTGGGCGCCGGATCGCTGGGCGCCGGATCGCTGGGCGCCGGATCGCTGGGCGCCGGATCAGGGTTCTCGGTCGAATCTTGGGTCAAGATTCGACCC
>NZ_JBFBAZ010000107.1:0-28231 GCF_040682475.1 Hamadaea sp. NPDC051192 | reverse complement strand
TCCGCTCGAGATCTAGACACCTCAGAACGTAGGAGCAGCAACGGCGTGCGCTGCGTTACGACACATCAGCTACCCACACATGTCGGTGGAGAGCCGAATCTTGGGCCAAGATTCGACCGGGAACCCTGATCCAGCCCCAAAGAAAGCCCCAAGGAAGGGGGCTCAGCACGGCCGTAGATTTCGCAGGTCAGCCGGAGCAGGTCGGCGAGCAGTTCCGGCGGATCGTCCTTCCACCAGGCGAGCAGGACCGGGATCGGCTGGGCGTCCCGGACCGCCCGGTACGCCACGCCCGGCCGCGGGTTCTGGTGGGCGGTCGCCTCCGAGGTCACCCCGACGGCCTGGCCTGCCGCGATCAAGGTCAGCCACTCGTCCACTCCGTGCGTGGGGCGTACGGAGGTCGGCGCGGTGCCGGGCGGCCAGAGGTCGAGGGTCGTGGTGCCCGTGCGGTCGTCGATCGCCACGGTGTAGCGGGCCAACTCGGCCAGGCGCAGGCTGCGCAGCCGGGCCAGGGCGTTGTCGGTCGCCACCGCCGCCACCCGGGATTCGACGCCGACCAGTGCCGTGGCGAATCGTGGATCGGTGAGCGGGCGGCGTACCACCGCGACGTCGGCCAGCCCCTCGCTCAACCCGGCGGTGACCGAGCCGGACTGCACGAAGACGAGCGGGGTCTGCGGATGCTCCGCCGCCCAGGTCTTCTGCAGTCGCCGGGTGTGTCTGCCGAGCGCCGCCCAGGCGTAACCCACGCGCAGTTCGGTCTGGGCCTGCTCGACGAGTCGCTGCAGGTGCCCGACCTCCTCCAGTACGCGTCGCGAGCCGGCGAGCACCTGAACGCCGACGCCGGTCAGCCCGACCTGCCGGGTCGTCCGCTGGACCAGCCGCGTACCGAGCGCGGCTTCCAGCGCGGCGATCGACCGGGACACCGCGGCCTGCGAAACACCCAGGTCGTGGGCGGCGTCGGTGAACGTCCCGGCGTCCGCCACGGCGACCAGGACCGCGAGATGCCGCAACTGCAGGTCGGCCCGCTCATTCATACGCTCATCGTATAAGTGGCGCGGTTGATGCATTTCTCGTATGGACGAGCCGCTCCCACACTGGGCGGCGTGAGTGCACGCAAGGTGATCGGCGGGCTCGCGACGATGGTCGCCAGCGCGGCCAGCAATCAGGTCGGCGCGGCCGTCGGAGCGCACGCCTTCAGCGCCATCGGCCCGGCGGGCGTCGTGGCGGTCCGCCAGTTCGTCGCGGTCGCGGTCCTCCTGCCGGCGGCCCGGCCGAATCTGCGCCGGTTCACCTGGTCCCAGTGGTGGCCGACGATCCTGCTCGGGCTGGTCTTCGCCACGATGAACCTCAGCCTCTACACCGCGATCAGCCGCGTCGGCCTCGGTCTGGCGGTCACGCTGGAGTTCCTCGGCCCGCTGGCCGTCGCGCTGGCCGGCTCGCGTACCCGGGTGGACCTGCTCTGCGCGGCGGGCGCCAGCCTCGGCGTCTACGTCCTCGTACTGCCCGACCCGTCCAGCGACTACCTCGGCATCGGGCTCGGTCTGCTCGCGGCCGCCTGCTGGGCGGCGTACATCCTGCTCAATCGCATGATCGGGCAACGCCTGCCCGGCCTCCAAGGCCCGGCGGCGGCCACGTCGGTGTCGGCCCTGCTCTATCTGCCCATCGCCGGGTTCCTGATCGCGCAGGGCCGGCTCACCGGAATCGCCATCTGGTACGCCGTCGGCGCGGGTGTGCTGAGTTCGGTCGTCCCGTACGCCGCGGACCTGATCGCGTTGCGGCGGGTGCCGACGAAGTTCTTCGGCATCCTGATGAGCATCCATCCGGTGCTGGCGGCACTGGCCGGGCTCGTCCTGCTGGACCAGTTCCTCGCTCCGCACGTGTGGCTCGGCATCGGCATCGTGGTCGGCGCGAACGCCCTCGCCGTCACCGTCGCCACCCGGACGACGACCCGGCTAGCGGCGGACGTTCCAGGCGAAGGACTCGGGGGAGCCGGTGAAGAGCGCGCGCGTGAGGGTGTCGAGGTACGCCTGAGCGGGCCGGTCGGCGCGGCGGGCGACGGCGACGCCGATGTGCCGGGCCGGGCGCGGGGCCTCCAGCGGCACGACGGCCAGCCCCGGCGGGAGCTGGTCGAGGGCCACCTGCGGGATCAGCGAGACCCCGACACCGGCCGCGACCAGCGAGGCGGCGAAGAAGTAGTCGGTGGCGCTGCACGAGACACGCAGCTCGAAGCCGGCGAGAGTGGCGTACCGCTGGAGGAGGTCGGCCGTCTTCAGACAGCCGAGCACCCAGCGTTCGGCGGCTAGGTCGGCCAGGTGCACGGCGGAGGCGTCGGCGTACTTGTGACCGGCGGGCAGCACGAGCCACAGCGGGTCCTCCGCGAGCGGCGTCCAGATCAGGCCGGAGCGCTCGCCCCGGCCGGGCGGCGGCCCGTCGAAGTGGTACGCCAGCGCGACGTCGGCGCGGCCGGATCGCACCAGCGGCAGGCTGTCCTCGGGTTCCCGTTCGAGGATGGTCAGCTCGACCTCGGGATGCGCGGCGCACACCTCGGTCAGCGCGGGGGGAAGCAACCGGCGGCCGCCGCTGGCGAAGGTCGCGACGGTGAAGCGCACCGAGCCGCTGGTGAGCCGGTCGATCCGGGCGCGGGCGTGATCCAGTTCGGCCGTGATGTTCTCGGCCGCCTCGACGAGCAGTCGGCCCGACGCCGTGAGCGTGACGCCGCGGGTGCTGCGCTGGACGACCGGCGTACCGAGGGTCCGCTCCAGCGCGGCGATCTGCTGCGACACCGCCGACGGGGTGCAGCGCAGCGCGGTCGCGGCGCGGTTGAAGCTGCCGTGCTGGGCGACTTCGTGCAGTACGCGCAGCCGGTGGACGTCGATCATCAGTTCTCCTTACGACCTGGTTAGCCGATCATCACTTCTGCTGGCGACTGTGGCAAGGCACTGTGAACGGCATGACGGACGTCTTGGTGATCGGCGGGAGCCGGTACTTCGGGAAACACGTGATCGAGCAGCTGCTGGCCGCGGGCGTACGCGTGACGGTGGTCAACCGCGGCTCAGCGGCCGCACCGGCGGGCACCACCCATCTGGTGGCCGACCGGGACGACGAGGCGGCCCTGCGGGCGGCGCTCGGGTCGCGATCGTTCGACGCCGTGCTGGACCAGGTCTGCTACACCCCGCGGCAGGCCGATATCGCCGCCCGGGTGTTCGACGGGCGTACCGGACGGTATGTGATGACCTCGACGATCGAGGTCTACGACCCGCTGTCCAGCGCCTGGCTGCTCCCCACGCCGCTCGGCGTGCCGGTAGCCGAGGAGACGATCGACCTCGCGACCTGGCCGGTCGACCTCGGCGAGCCCTGGTCCGACCCCGCGTTCCGCGATTCGGCGTACGGCGAGGGCAAGCGCCAGGCCGAGGCGGTGCTCGCCGGGGCGGCCTTCCCCGTGGCTTCTGTCCGTTGTGGACATGTAGTGGGCGGTGGGGCGGCCGACTTCACCGGCCGGCTGGCCTACTACGCCGATCGGCTGCGGCGCGACGAGCCCATCGAGGTCCCCACGACCGTGTACGCGTCGTCGTTCATCACGGATCGGCAGATCGCCGAGGTTCTGACCTGGGCCGTCGGCGCGGACTTCACCGGACCGGTCAACGCGGCGTCCGCGCAGTTCGACGTCTACGAGCTGTGCGCGGCCCTCGCTGGTGAAACCGCCCCGCGCTACACCTCCGGCACGTCCCCGTACGCCTTCGACCGCTGGTACGCCATGGACACCTCCCGGCTGGCGGCCCTCGGGATGAAGCTGCCGGACGCGGCGGCATGGCTCCCCGCGGTCGCAGCGGAAGCGATGGCCGCGTGATGCGTACGCGCCGGATCGGAGACGTCGAAATCAGCGCGGTCGGCCTGGGCGCGATGCCGCTGTCGATCGAGAACCGGCCGGACCGGGCTCGGGCGGTCGCGACGATCCACGCCGCCCTCGACGCGGGGATCACGCTGATCGACACCGCCGACTCCTACCACTGGTACGCCGACGAGGTGGGCCACAACGAGGAGTTGATCGCCGAGGCGCTCGCGTCCTATGGCGACACGAGTCATGTCCTGGTGGCGACCAAGGGCGGCCGTGGCCGGCCGGGCGACGGATCATGGACGGTCAACGGCGACCCGAAACACCTGCGGCGGGCTGCCGAAGCATCGCTGCGCCGGTTGGGCGGCGACGCGATCGGCCTCTATCAGTTGCACAAGCCCGACCCCCACATCCCGTACGCCGACTCGGTCGGCGCGCTGCGCGACCTGCTCGACACGGGGACCATCCGAGCGGCCGGACTGTCCAACGTCGACAACGCGCAGATCCTGGAAGCCCGGAAGATCCTCGGCGACGGGCTGGTGAGCGTGCAGAACGAATACTCACCCGCCGTACGCGAGTCCGCCGACCAACTCCGGCTGTGCCAGGCGCTCGGACTGGCCTTCCTTCCGTGGAGCCCGCTCGGCGGCGTCACCCGCAGCTCACTCGACGGACCCGCGACGCTGCTCTCGGCCTATCGCTTGTTCGGCGAGATCGCCGCGGCGCGTGACGTGACCCCGCAGCAGGTGTGCCTGGCCTGGCACCTGGCCCAGGCGCCGGTGGTGATCCCGATCCCCGGGGCCAGCCGCCCGGAGTCCGCGCGCGGCTCGGCGCTGGCCGCGGACCTGGACCTGACCCCGGCGGAGCTGGCCAGCCTCAGCTGAGCGCTCCCTGAGCGTGCCACGGTAGTGTTCTTCGCCATGCGCGACGGAACTACGACGCCGGTGTGGTTCGGTGTACTCGGTCCGCTGGAAGTGCGCGTGGGCGAGCACCAGCTCACGCTGCCGCGCGCGCAGACCCGGGCGCTGCTCGCTCTGCTCGTCCTCGAGGTCGGGCGCGACGTGCCGACCGCTCGGATGATCGAGGCGCTGTGGGCGGGAGCGGCTCCGGCGACCGCCACGACTCAGATCCACAATGGCATCTCTGTGGTACGCCGGACGCTCCGCGAGGCGGCCGGCCGGGATCTGATCCTGCGGCGGCCTGGCGGCTACCGGCTGGACGTCTCGGACGAGTGCTTCGACCTCGCCGTATTTCGCCAGCTGACCACTCAGGCTCGCCGGCAGGCGGGTGCGGAAGCCGCACGCACCTTGCGCGAGGCGTTGAGCCTGTGGCGCGGACGGCCGTTGACCGGGATCAACGGCGCGTTCGCCGACCTGGAGGCGGAGAGCCTCGATCACCTGCGCGTCGACACGTCGGAGGCGTTGTTCGACATCGACCTAGGCCTCGGCCGCCATCGCGAACTCCAGCCCGACATCGCAGCCCTGCTCGCGGAGCATCCGCTGCGGCAGAAGCTCGCCGGCCAGCTCATGCTCGCGCACTACCGTAGCGGCCGCCAGCCGGAGGCCCTGGCCGTCTACCGCGACCTGCGGCAACGACTCGCCGACGAACTCGGCACCGAGCCGGTCCCCGAGATCGAAGTGCTGCACCGGCAGATCCTGGGATCGGACGCCGGGGTCGCGGCGGCTCCGGCCGAGCCGCAGCGTCGGTACCTGCCTCGCGACCTGCCCGACTTCATCGGCCGCAGCGACGAGATGGCTGAGCTCGACCGAGTGATCGCCGCAGCGGCCGGCAGCGGAGCCGTGGTGATCAGCGCGGTCGCCGGAGTGGGCGGAGTCGGCAAGACGACGCTCGCCGTCCATTGGGCGCATCAGCACGCGAGGGACTACCCCGACGGCCAGCTCTACCTCAATCTGCACGGCTTCGGGCAGAGCCCGCCGGTCACCTCGATCGCCGCGTTGAGCGGGCTCCTCAAGGCACTCGGCGTGCCGCCGGACAAGATCCCGGTCGACGCGGACGAGGCCGCCGCGCTCTACCGCGCCACGACGGCTGACCTACGTCTGCTGGTGCTCCTGGACAACGCCCGCGTCGCCGACCAAGTACGCCTCCTGCTGCCGACCGGGCGTGGATCGCTGGCCGTCATCACGAGCCGCGACAGCCTCGCCGGGCTGGTGGTCACCGAGGGCGCCCGGCTGCTGGCGCTGTCGCCGCTGCCGGACGAGGACTCGGTCGCTCTGCTGGCTGCGATCCTCGGGCCGAACCGGGTCGCCGGGCAGGAGACCGCACTGGCCGACCTCGCTGCCCTGTGCGGTCACCTACCGCTGGCCATCCGCATCGCGGCGGCGAACCTGCTGGCGGATCCGACGCGATCCGTCGCCGACATGGTGGACGGCTTGCGCGGCGCCGACCGACTCCGCCGGCTCTCGGTGGAGGGCGACGGCGCCTGGGCGATGGAGGCGATCTTCGAGCAGTCCTACGCATTGCTTGACGAATCGGACCAGCGAGTGTTCCACCTCATCTCGCTGCATCCCGGTGCGACGGTCACCGCCGAGGCCGTCGCCGCGCTAATCGCGATCGACGTGCCCGAGGCAGCGGCCGCACTGGACCGCCTCGTCCAGGCGAGCCTCGTCGCCGAGGGCTCACCCGGGCGCTACCTGCTCCACGACCTGGTCAAGGCGTACGCGGTCGCCGTCGCCGAACGCGAGCGGACGCCCGCCGAACGCGCGGCGGCGTACCGGGCTCTCGCCGACTTCTACATCGGCGCGACCGCCTCGGCGGTGTCGCAGGTCACCCCATGGGGCAGCTACCTCACGCCGGCAGACCGCCCACATCCGGACGACCTCGACGTCGCCCGCGCGATGAGCTGGCTCCAGTCCGAACAGGACAATCTGGTAACGCTGTGCCGGCACGCCGCCGAGCACGGGCCGGCCGACATCGCCTGGCGCTTGGCCGACCTGCTGCGCGGTTACTTCCCGCATCGGCCCGACCACGCCGCCTCCCGGGCCGTGGGAGCGGCTGGGATGGCGGCCGCGCTCGCTGAAGGTGATGACGCCGCTCAGGCCTCGATGCATCTGGGTATCGGGAACGCGGCGCTGCTGCAAGGTCGCCCCGATGAGGCGGTCGCGCACCTGAAGGACGCTCAACGACTGGCGAGGGAGGCGAACTGGCGCGGCGGCGAACTCCGTGCCGCCGTGTCGCTCGCCACCAACTACGGGGACCATGGCGAGAAACAGACAGCCATCGAGCTTCTGGAGTCGGTCACCGACTCGGAGTCCGACCACTCGGCCCTCCTGGGCGTCGCGCTGGCCAACCTCGGCGGATATCGGCTGGCCGGCGGCGACCCGCGGCGAGCCGGCCAGGACCTCGAACGGGCAATGGAGCTCTTCGAGGCGACCGACAACGTCATGGCCGTCGCGTTCACTCACGCGAACCTCGGGCTGATCCAGCTCGACCTCGGCCGGTTGGACCAGGCGGAGGCATACTTCCTGCGGTCGGTCACGCTGCACGAGGAGTTGTCGAACGCGGCCGGTCCGATGTCGCCGTTGGCCGGGCTGGCCGAGACGCACCTGCGGGCCGGCAGGCTGACCGAGGCCACCCAGTACGCCCGGCGTACGGTCGCCCTGGCCCAGGCGAATCGGGACGAGCGCCATCGATCGGTTGCCCTGATCATTCTCGCGCACGTCGAACGATTGCAGAGCCGCCTTGCCGAGGCCCACACGCTGGCGCTGGAGGCGATCACGATCGCCCGGGAGATCTCGACTCCGTACATCGAGAGCGACGCGCTCGACGCACTCGCCCAGATCGAGCACAGCCAGAACCGGCGGGAGTCGGCGCGCGACCATGCTCAGCAGGCGCTGGCCGTCGCCGAGGCCGAGAACTCTCAGGCGCTCGTCGCGAAGGCGCTCACCACCCTGGCCGAGTTCGACGTCGCCGCCGGCCGGCATGCGTCGGCGCTGGAATACGCCCAACGCGCCTGGCAGATCTGCGACGACACCGGCATCGAGCAATGCCGGTCGCGGTTGACCGCGATCCTGCGGCGGTGACCACACGCGTGTGTGGGAAGTGTATGGGCCACCCGTGCCAGCATTCGATCCTCGGTCGGCTGCCACGGGGGCGGTTCGCCCGAGCTGTGGCGACGCCCCAGGTGACGGCGTCGCCACAAGATCAACCGGCGAGCGGCAGCATCCGCGCGATCTTGATCGTGGTGCTGCCGCCCGCAGCCGGATAGGCGACGCTGCCGTCGGCGTACGCCTTGAGCGCCAGGTAGTCGTGGTCCTTGACCCCGATGGTGAACCGTACGCCCACGGTCTTGCCGGTACCGGAGTCGTAGACCTGCGCGGCGAGCGAGGATCCGGAGGACCAGGCGAGCAGCATGCGGCCGCTGCCGTAGCTCACGAGATGCGGATGGCGGGTGGACGCGGACGTCTTCACGGTCGTGTCGGAGGCGCCGGTGGTGAAGTGTTCGAGGCGCGCTTGGCCGCCCTGGCTCCATGCGGTCCAGTAGCCCTTGGACTTGGCGAGCACGAGGTCGCCGCCGAACAGGGTGCCGTCACAGGTTCCCTTGGCGATGGTCCGATAGGGATTCGGCCGGGCGATGCGGCAGTCGTTGTCGGTGGCGCATACGGTGACGAAGTGGCTGGTCCGCGGATCCCAGACGATCCGGGACGTCCACGCGTGACTACAGCCGACCTCGAAGCTGTCGTGCCCGGACATCAGCGACCCGGACGGGCCGACCACCTGCATCCGGTCACCCTCGTGGATGTCCACACAGGAGCCGTTCTGGACGGTGATCGCCACCCCGAAGTACGCCGCGTAGTTCTTGCCGTCCGAGGCCAGCCGCCCGTGATGCTGGTACCACCAGACGAACCGGGCGCCGTCGTCGTACCCGCCACGACTGCCGGTCAAGTTGGTGACCTGCCGCTCCCACACCTGCTTGCCGTTGTTGTCGAAGCGGATCATGTGCATCGTGTTGCACGGGCTCGACGTGCCGCCGCACAGCGGTCCCGTCTTGCAGTCGCCGCGCCGGGTCAACAGCAGTACGCCCCCGGTTGCGTCCGCCTGGACGTCCTGCAGGTCGATGCCGGTGAAGCTGGTCGGCGTACCGATCAATTTGTCGTCGCAGCCGAGCTTGCCCAGGTAGACCTTGCCGTTCGTGCCCAGCCAGGCGAGCCATGACCCGCCCGACGGGGTCGCGGCGATCGCCATCGGCAACGGCTCGGTGTCTCCTTCGCCGCCGTAGCCCTTGACGGACACGCCGACGTTCACCGTCGTGACCTTCACGACCGGCTTCGCCGACGCCACCCGGCCGCACGGACCCGTGCTCGCCGCCGCCGACGGACTTGCGCTCACTGCGGCGCTCGGGCTCCGGCTCGGATCCAGCGGTGGCGCGTCGCTCGTCGGGCTCGTCGCACCCTGGTTGTCGGCAGCCGGCGTGGCCGCCCCGGACAGCGCCGCGACCAGGGCGAACCCGGTGATGGTGGCGACGGCGGTGGCGGCGAGCGCGAGGAGAAGGGGCTTGCGTACCGGTCGGCGATGCTTCATGCCTGCCTCAAGTCGGTCGACCAACAGGGGACGCGGTTCCCGGTTCCGCGTCGGCCACCCTACCGGAAGCGCTCCCACGCGGTCGCTCCCGGCCCGCTCGGCGCCGCGGAATTGATCTAGGCGAGAAAGGGCGGCCAGAGCAACCGCCTCCCGCCTAGATCAACTCGGCAGCCTCGGATGCTAGCCTCGTCGACTATGCCGTCGTATCTCGAAGACCTGTTCTCGCTGGCCGGACGCACTGCCCTCGTCACGGGCGGCAGCTCCGGCATCGGCTTCGCCATGGCGGAGGCCATGGGCCGCGCCGGTGCGGACGTGGTCCTCGTAGCCCGGCGGGAGAAGGAACTGGCGTCGGCGGCCGGGCAGCTCGCGAGCGCCGGTGTCCAGGTGCGCACGATCAGCGCGGACCTCGCGGAGCGTACGGGGGTCGAGCGGGTCACGAATGCGGCGCCGGACACGGACATCCTGGTCAACTGCGCGGCGAACAACATCCGCCGCCCGATGGACACGCTGACCGACGCCGACTGGGACGTCTCGGTCGCGCTGAACCTCACCGCGCCGTTCCTGCTCGGGCAGCACTACGGTCCGCGGATGGCCGCGCGTGGCTGGGGCCGGATCGTCAACATCGGCTCGCAGCAGACCATCGCCGCGTTCGGCAACAGCGGCGGCTACGGCGTCACCAAGGCCGGCATCGCGGGTCTGACCAGGTCGCAGGCCGAAGCGTGGAGCCCGCACGGGGTCTGCGTCAACACGCTCATCCCGGGCTTCGTGGTCACCCCGCTCACCGCGCCCGCCATGGCGATTCCCGGCCGCGCCGAGGAACTCGCGCAGCGCTCGATGGCTAAGCGCAACGGGCTGCCGCCGGACTTCGCCGGCGCCGCGGTGTTCCTGGCCAGTGGGGCGTCGGCGTATGTCACGGGGCAGATCCTCTACGTGGACGGCGGCTTCTCCGTCCATTAGCGACTTGTACGCGGTGCCGCGCCGCCCAGCCCGGGCGGGCCGGGCGGCGCGGCGCAGGTCACGGCGTCGGATAGTCCGTGATGAAGACGGGCTGGCCGATCCGGGTCGTGTCGGCCGGACCGCCGACGCCGTTGACGACGTGGTCGATCGTCCCGGCGCTGAGGTTGACGGTCATGATGTGGTGCAGCCGTACGCCGGGCCGGTCCGGCACCTCGAACCCGTTCTCGGTGTGGATCGACGGGTTGTTCTGGTTGAAGACGTAGACCCCGGCGCCGTACAGGTTGTGCGTACGCACGTGGTCGCCGACCTTGTATCCGGCGTAGCCCTCGACCGTGCCGTTCATCCAGTCGGCCTGCGTCGGCGGGTCGTAGGGCAGCTCGTTCTGGTACAGGATCGTCGTGCCGCGCTCGCCGTTCCAGACGGTGTTGTACCGCTGGAAGTGCTCGACGAACAGGCCCGTCGCGGTGACGTCGTCGCCGTTGATCACCGCGCCGAACCGGCCGGTGTTGGTGTTCCAGCGCTCGGTGTCGGTGAAGCCCTCGACGCCGTGGTCGCCGCGCCACACCCAGGTGTGGTCGATGAGCACGTGGTCGCTGTTGACCTCCAGCGCCGTGTCCGTCTTGCCGACGTGCGGCCCGCCCACCCGGAAGTACACATCGGACAGCGTGGTCGGGTCGGTCGCCGAGCCCTTGCTGTGCCCGTGCGGCTTGCCGACCCGCAGCAGCACCGGCGACTCGGTGAGTCCGGCGTCGATGGTGACGCCCGCGACGATCACGCCCGGGACGTCGGCGACGTCGAGCGGGATCGCCCCGTCGACCGCCGTGAGGGTGGCGTGCCCGAGCCCGAGGACGACGGTGCCGGGGCGCTTGACCTCGATGCTCCGCGCGATGTCGTAGACGCCCGGGGTGAGCAGCAGGTTCTGGCCGCGGGCCAGGGCGTTGTTGATCTCCTTCACGGAGTCGCCGGGCCGGGCCACGAAGAAGTTCTTCAGCGACGTCGTCCGGCCCGGGGTGATTCCGTCGGCCCACGAGATCCCGCTGCTGTTCGTCCGCGCGGCCGGTACGCGTACCTGGAGGCGGCCCCGCGAATCCGTGAACAGATAGGGCTTCTCGCGGCTGACCGGAGTGGCCGCCAGCGTCGTGTACGGCGGGTCGGGGAACCCGGCCTCGGCGGGCGCGCCGACGACGCCGGAGAAGACCTGGTTCCACACGCCGTTGGACCAGCCGGCGACCTCGCTGTTGCGGATCAGCCACTGCTGCTGCGATCCGTTGACGACGAAGGGCAGACGCGAGTCGGCGATGAAGCCGCCGCTGGCGTACTGAGGCCCGGCGGTGCAGTAGTCCATCAAGGACAGATTCGCGCCACTGATGTTCAGTCGCCGCATCGAGACCGCCTGGGACACCGCCCAGAAGTCGGCCGACGCGCGACAGCCGTCCTGCCCCGCCGAGTCGATCGACAGCGACAGGTTCGACAGCGTACGCCAGAAGTTGACCAGGGCCAGGCAGTTGCCGGTGCCACCGTCGGCGAGGCAGCGGTTGTAGACCTCGACCTTGCCGTTGATGACGACGTCGGACGGGGACGCGCCGAGGCCGGCGATCTCGGTGTAGTACCCGACCTTGATCTGCAGCGGCTGCTCGGCCGTGCCGTAGACGCCGGGCTGGAACAGGAACGCGTACCGGTCGGTGGCCATCTCGGCGTCCACCTGGGCGGTGTGGACGGCGTCGAGGGTGGCCTGGATCTGGCTCACCGGCATGTCCGGGGTGAAGACGGTGACGTTCGGGCCGAGCCAGCCACCGGTCGATCCGGCGGCGGGGGCGGCGGACGCGGTCGCGGCGACGGCGGCCAACGCCGCGAGGCCGAACGCCAGTCTCCGGCGAAGCGGACGTGTGCTCATGGATTCCTCTCGGGACGGAGCTCGAAGAGAGCGCTCTCTTTCGTGGGACTGTTGATCCGCGTGACAGGTTCGGGCGGTGTGAATATTTGTACCCTGCGTCGTCTCTCCGGTCTATAGGTTGTCGCCTCGAACAAACGCGTGGCGCACCTCTCACGACGCTCCCCCGAGTGAATCGGATCGACCGGAGGCGACTACCCTCTGGAAGGATGTCCCCCTCCCCCGCCGAACCGCGTACCATCGCCGGCCGCTATCGCCTGGAAAACGCTCTCGGCCAGGGCGGCATGGGGCGGGTCTGGAGCGCTCGCGACGAGATCCTGGGCCGCGACGTGGCCATCAAGGAGATCGTCCCGCCGCCGGGCCTGACCGACACCGAACGCCAGGAGATGCGGGAACGCTCGCTTCGGGAGGCCCGCGCGATCGCGCGGCTCAATCACCCCAATGTGGTACGCGTCTTCGACGTCGTCCGACCTGAATCCGACGGCGCCAACGGCGATCCCTGGATCGTCATGGAATACGTGCCGTCTCGGTCCCTTCAGGACACGATCACCTCCGACGGTCCGCTGCCGGCGGCGCGGGCCGCGCACGTCGGACTCGAAGTCCTGCACGCCCTGCAGGCGGCGCACCGGGCCGGGGTGATGCATCGGGACGTCAAGCCCGGCAACGTGCTGCTCGGCGAGGACGGCCGCGTCGTGCTCACCGACTTCGGGCTCGCGACGGTCCCGGGCGACCCCAACGTGACGCGTACCGGACTGGTGCTCGGCTCGCCCGCGTACATCTCGCCGGAGCGGGCCAAAGAGGGGACCTCAGGCCCGGAGGCGGACCTGTGGTCCCTCGGGGCCACGATCTTCGCCGCGGTCGAGGGCCAGTCGCCGTACGCCCGCGCGACGGCGATCGCGACGCTGACCGCACTGGCCAGCGAGCCGCCACCACCGGCGAAGAACGCGACGGGCCCGCTGAAGACCGTGCTGACCGGGCTACTGCGTAAGGACCCGGCCAAGCGGATGACGGCCGAGCAGGCCGAGCGGCTGCTGACCCGGGCAGCCGCCCAGGCTGCCCGAGCCGCCGTGCCCGCCGTCGCGGCGCAGCCGGAGCCGACCCGGCTGGACCTGCTGCGTCTCAACCCGGGGACGTCCACTTCGGACGATCCGCCGACGCCTGCGCCACCGGTCACCCCGCCGGCTCCACCGACTCCACCCCGGTTCACTCCTCGCCAACGTTGGTACGCCGTCGCCGCGAGCCTGCTGATCGTGCTCGCCGTCGCGGTGGCGGTGCCGCTGCTCCGGGACCGGGACAACCAGGCCGGCGCGAACGGAAACCCGTCGGCCACCCCGAAACCGTCGCGGGCCGCCTCAGCCTCAGCCTCGCCATCGGCCGCCTCCCCCTCGGCGGCGTCCCCTTCGGCGGCCTCCCCCAGCGCCGCCTCGCCCAGCGTCACGGCGTCCGAAAGCGGCGAACTGCCGGCGGGGTGGCGCCTGTTCAACGGCGAGGACTACTCGATCCCCGTGCCGGACGGCTGGTCCAAGTCGACCGACGGCGGCATGATCCTGTTCCGCGAGCAGGACGGCCTCGGTCGCGTCCTCAGCGTGATGAGTTCTGAGGTCACGACCAGCGACCCGAAGGCGGCCCTGGCCGAGCAGGAAGGCGAGCAGAGCAGCAAGTCGGGGTACGACAAGCTCAAGCTCGACACTGTGGATTATCGCGGCCTCCCCGCCGCCGACTGGGAGTGGCTGTACACCACCGGCAACGGCACCCACATGCACGTCCTGCGCCGGGGGGTCATCGCGAACAACCGCTTCTACACGTTCTCCTGGTATGTGCCGGCCGACGCATGGGCGGCCAACCAGGACGGACTCGGCGTCGTCGCGGGTGGATTCCAGCCTCGCGGGTGACCTGAGCCAACCCTTCACTGCCCCTTACGCGTTTCTTCTCGGGACGGCAACGGACCGAGAGGAGCCCATGGCCAGACGTCGCAAGCCGATCGCGCTCCGCGAACACGCCCGGCTGCACCCGCCTGAGACTGATCACGTCCTGGTGAACGTCTCCGTCGGCCCGTTCGGCGAGGCGATCGCGCTGTGGTCGTCGGCGGCCGGGCGGGAGGCGCTGACCGCCCGCGTCACCGAGCCGAGCGGGGCGTCGTTCCCCGTCACGACCTCACCGCACGGCGTCCGCGCTCGGGTCGTCGCGTACGCCCCGGAGCCGGCGCTCGACCTCACCGTGGCCGACCTGCGGCTGGCCCACTGCCACGTCCAGCCCCTGCCGGGCGACCGGATGCTGTTCGTGGCCGCCCGCTGCCGCCTCGGCTCCGAGGGCGCCGAGGCCAACGCGATGATCGTCACCGCCGATGGCCAGGTGGAACGCACCGGAGTCCTCGGCGACGGCATCGAGCACGTCCAGACCACACCGGCCGGCAAGATCTGGGTCGGCTACTTCGACGAGGGCGTCTACGGCGGCAACGGCTGGCACGCCGGCTCGGTCGAACCCGTCGGCGCGGCCGGGATGGTCCGCTTCAGCGCCCGCCTGCGCCCCGAATGGCGGTTCACCAACGGCGCCGACCCGATCGAGGAGTGCTACGCGCTCAACCTCTCCGGCGAGACCGCGTGGAGCACCTACTACTCCCGGTTCCCCGTCGTCCGGGTCGACGGCGACCGGGTCACGTCCTGGCCCGGCACCGGCAGCGCCGCCCAGGCCATCATCGTCGACGGCACCCGCTGCGCCCTCCTCGGCGGTTACGCCGCCGACCGCGACCGCCTCCTCGCCGGCGACCTGACCCGGGGGCACTTCCGGGCGTACCAGCTGATCCTGCCTGGCAACCGGCGTCTGCCGGGCAACGCCTGGGTGATCGGCCGCGGCCCGCACCTGCACGTCTTCGCGGATTCGGTCTGGTACCGCCTCGACCTCGACGACCTCCACTGAGTCTGGTCAGCGGGGTGCTGGACGTACGGCGGCCAGCGTCTGGACGAACACGCTGTCGACGGAGCCGTTCGCCGGCACAGTCGTCAGCAGGCCCGCGGCCCGGAAGTACACCACCAGCGGCAGCGTCTCCGAGGCGTACACCTTGAGCCGCTCGGCGATGGTGGCCGGCTGGTCGTCGGCGCGCTGAACCAGCTCGCTTCCGCAGTCGTCGCAGCCGTCGGCCCGCGCCGGGTTGAACTCGAGGTGGTAGCTGCGGCGGCAAGCGCCGCACTCGCGGCGGCCCGACAGCCGGCGCACGATCTCGTCCGGCGGGACGGTGAACTCCAGCACGCAGTCCAACCCGGCGGAACCGAGCAGTTCGGTCAACGCCTCGGCCTGCGGCACGGTTCGCGGGAATCCGTCTAGCACGAAGCCCGCCGCCGTGTCAGGACGGGCCAGGCGCTCCGCTACGACACCGACGACGATCTCGTCCGGCACGAGCGTCCCGGCGGCGAGGTGCCGCTGCGCGGCCGCGCTCAGCGGGGTGTCAGCCGACTGCGAGCGGAGGAGGACGCCGGTGGAGATCTGCGGTACGCCGAACTTCCTCGCCAGCAGGTCAGCCTGGGTGCCTTTGCCCGAACCCGGCGGGCCCAGCAGTACCAGCCTCATGCCCAGCATTGTGCGGTGGCTCCCCCGACGACCGCGATGATCGGCATCTTATCGCGTACCGGCGATAATCGGGGCATGCGGTTGGCGGTGGGGTGCGCGATGTGGACGCACAAGGCGTGGCAGGGCCACCTGATGCCGGCCGGCGGGGACCGGCTGCGGGCGTACGCGAGCTGGTGTGACGCCGTGGAGGGGAACACCACGTTCTACGCCACCCCGTCCCGGGCGACCGTCGAGACCTGGGCTCGCCAGGTCGGCGCGGACTTCCGGTTCGTGATGAAGCTGCCGAAGACGATCACGCATGAGCGCCGGTTCCAGGGGGTCGACGAGGAGCTGCGCGGATTCCTGGACGCGATCGAGCCGCTCGGCGGGCGTACGCACGCCTTGTGGTTGCAGTTGCCGGGTTCGTTCGCCCCCGCCGACGTGCCGGCGCTGGAGAGCTTCCTGCGCCGGCTGCCACTGGATCACCGGTACGCCGTCGAAGTGCGCCACCGCGCCTTCTTCGAAGACGCTCGCGCCACTGCGGCGCTGGAAGGCGTACTGGCCGCGGCGGACGCGGAATGGATCCCGTTCGACACGACAGCTTTCTTCCAGGCGGCGCCGACGAGCGACGCGGAGCGGGACGCGTGGGAGAAGAAGCCGCGGATGCCCAAGCGGGAACGGGCGCTGACCAGCCGTCCCGTCCTCCGATACCTCGGCCGGGACGACGCCGAGCGGACCGTCGAAGGCTGGCGACCGTGGCTCGACGTGGTCGCCGGGTGGTTACGGGAAGGCCGGTCGCCGACGGTGTTCATCCACACGCCGGACAACGCCGACGCCCCCGTGCTCGCCCGGCGCTTCCACGACGAGGTACGCGCCCGCGTACCAGAGCTGGAGCCGTTGCCGGAAGCGGAGCCGGTCGAGCAGGGCACGCTTTTCTAGCCTCAGGTGTTTACTGAACGCATGCGTACCGGCCCTCAGTTTCCGCCCGAACAGCCTGAACCGTCACGTCAGACCGGTGGCGCGCGCTGCTCCTGCGGGCATGGAGTCGGATCGCACAGCGCCGCCTCCGGCGCTTGCCAGGAGGTCACCGCGCACTGGCGGGACAGCCACTGGGCGGAGGAGTACGCCGCGACGTCACCGACATGGGTCGGTGACGAGCCGTGCGCGTGCAGCGGCTATGACGGCCCGGGACTTGATCTGCGCGAGCTGGGGTCCGGTGCCGATCGTCGATCGCCCTGATCCGGCTAGGCTCGGGGCATGGCTCTGACAACGCACGACGTCGACCTGTTCGAGGCGGCGCGGCCGCGGCTCGGGGCCATCGCCTACCGGATGCTGGGGTCGGCCGCCGAGGCTGAGGACGCCGTGCAGGAGACCTACCTGCGGTGGCGGACCGTCGACGCCGACCGCATCGAGGTGCCCGAGGCCTGGCTGACGAAGGTGCTCACCAACATCTGCCTCAACCTGCTGACCTCCGCGCGGGCTCGCCGGGAGACCTATGTCGGGCAGTGGCTGCCCGAGCCACTGCTCGCGGGGGATCCGATGCTCGGCCCACTCGAGACCGTCGAGCAGCGCGAATCCGTCTCGTACGCCGTCCTGACCCTGATGGAGCGGTTGTCGCCCAACGAGCGCGCGGTGTACGTGCTGCGTGAGGCGTTCGACTACTCGCACCGGGAGATCGCCGGCATCCTGGACCTCACCGAGGCCGGCAGCCAGCAGTTGTTCCACCGGGCGAAGCAGCACGTCGCCGAGGGCAAGGCCCGGACGCGGGTGGACGACGCGACCGCCCGGCGGATCGTCGACGAGTTCCTGGCCGCCGCGACCAGCGGCAAGACCGAACCGCTGGTGAAGCTCCTGACCCAGGACGTGGTCTCGATCGGCGACGGCGGCGGGAAGGTCCCCGCCCGGGCGAAGGCCTTCGAAGGAGCGGTGGCCGTCGCGAAGTTCCTGCGAGGCCTGTTCCAGCCGTCGGCGGCCAAGCACGCCGTGCTCGGCGGGGCGCCCGAGATCTACGAGTGGACGTCGAACGGCGGCCCGGCCCTCATCGCCACGGTGGACGGCCAGGTGGTCGGCGTCATGTGCCTGGAGGTCACCCCCGACGGCGTCGCGGCGGTCCTCAACCAGGTCAACCCCGACAAGCTGGCGCGGGCGACGGCGTTGTTCGAGGCATCCGACCACGGAGACGCCCTGTTCCAGGCGTGACGGCGGCCTGTGAGCTGCTTCACACGGCGTACCTGTCAGGAAACGGCGAGCTGCCCGGTTCAGGGAGCGAATCCGAATCAGACAGGAGCAAGGACATGCAGCATCGCATCGTCGTCCTCGGCGCCGGCTACTCCGGCGCCATCGCCGCCGGCCGCCTCGCCAAGCGGCTGCACCGTGACGAGGTGGCCATCACTCTGGTGAACGCCGAGCCCGACTTCGTCGAGCGCGTCCGGATGCACCAGGTCGCGACCGGCCAGACCCTCAAGCACCGGCCGTTCCGCGAGATGTTCGCGGGCAGCGGCGTCGACCTCAAGATCGCCAAGGTCACGAACGTCGACGTCGACCGCAAGACCGTGTCCGTCACCGGCTCCAGCGGCGTCGAGACCCTCTCCTACGACACCCTCGTGTACGCGCTGGGCAGCGGCTGGAACGCGCAGGGCGTACCGGGGACGACCGAGTTCGCCGAGGAACTCGCGAGCCGGCCGGGGGCGCTTCGCCTGCGCCAACGGCTCACCGCGCTAGGGGCCGGGCAGCCGGTCGCAGTCGTCGGCGGTGGCCTGACCGGTGTGGAAGCGGTCACCGAGATCGCCGAGGCTCGGCCGGACCTGGACATCAGCCTGGTGGTCCGGGGCGCTCTCGGCGACTGGCTCTCCGCGAAGGGGCAGGACCACCTGCGCGAGGTCCTCGGCAAGCTGGGCATCACCGTGCACGAGCACGCCGAGGTGACCCAGGTCGCGGCCGACACCGTCGCGACTGCCGACGGACGGTCGATCCCGGCCGCCGTCACCTTGTGGACCGCCGGGTTCGCCGTGCACCCCATCGCAGCGGCGACGACGCTCGACGTCACCGCGACCGGGCAGATCGTGGTCGACGACACGATGCGCTCGGTCTCCCACCCCGACGTGTACGCCGTCGGCGACGCCGCGTACGCGATGGGCGTCGGCGACAAGCCGCTGCGCATGTCCTGCGCCTCCGGTACGCCGATGGCCTGGCAGGCGGCGGACTCGATCGCGGCCCGGCTGACCGGCGGGAAGATGCCGCACGCGCCGTTGAAGTACTTCAATCAGTGCATCTCGCTGGGTCGCAAGGAGGGCCTGATCCAGTACGTCACCGGCGACGACCGGTCGGTGAACGCCGTCCTCACCGGCCGGATCGCCGCCGTCTACAAGGAACTCGTCTGCAAGGGCGCCGCCTGGGGCGTGGCGAACCCGACCCTCGGCATGCCGACCCGCCGCCGCCACGTCATCAGCGAGGCGGCAGCGGGCAGCGCCATCGAAGCCCTCGCCTGACCGAGTTGATCAGGGTGGGTCAGCGGAGCGGGGTGGGGAGGGGGCGGTGGTGGAGGACGACGAGACCCGCCACCGCCCGGGTGAGCGACACGTAGAGCCGGGCGTACCCGCGGGGTTCGGCTGCCACGATGTCGGCCGGTTCGACCACCACGACGTGGTCGTATTCCAGGCCCTTGACCAGGCTGGCCGGCACCAGCGCCACCCCGTCCGGGACGACCGGCGCCAGGGCGGGAAGCGACGCGTCGGCGGCGATGACGGCCACCGTGCTGCCCTCGGGCGCCGCCGCGACCGCCTCGCGTACGCCGTCGGCCAGGTCGGCGACGGGCTGGATCGTCAGCGAACCACCGTCCCGATAGGACTGTGTCGGGGCGATCCCGGGCGCGAGGAAGCCCGCGGCGTACGAGGAGATCGCCTCTGGGACCCGGTATCCGGTGTTCAGCTCCAGGGTGTGCGCCTCCCGGCGGCCCAATCGGAGCAGGAGGTCCGGCCAGGCCGGCGCGGCCAGCGGATGGGTCGCCTGGCCGAGGTCGCCGACGATCGTCATCGAGGCGTACTCGGAGCGGCGGGCGATCATCCGGCACTCCAACGGCGACAGATCCTGCGCCTCGTCGAGGATGACGTGGGCGTACGGCGGTTCCACGGGAGCCTCGTCCGCCTCCTGGACGGGCAGCGGATCGGCGAGCACGGGAACGTAGCCGTCCTCGCCGTACGGGTCGAAGCCGTCGATCCAGCTGACGACCTTGTGCCCCTCGCGCAGGACGACCGCCTCGGCCCAGCGCTGGGCGGCCAGGATCGCGTCGTTGTCGATGCTCGGCCCGGCATTGGCGATCGGCGTCGGATGACCTGGGGCGTACAGGTTCCAGCCGTCGTTGAGGCTGATGCTGAGCACGAACGTCTCGACCACCTGTGGCCCCGTGGTCAGTTCGCGCAGCCGGGCGGCGGGCGCGGCGGGCCGAGCCTTGCGCGGCGGCTCGCCGAGCATCAGCGACAGCTCGTCGAGCAGCGGGACGTCGTCCACGGACCAGTCGTTGTTCACGTGGTAGGACTCGGACAACGTCGTCGCCTCGGCCGGGGTCAACCCGGTGATCCGTTCGACGTCGAGCAGCCAGGACAGCACCGGGGCCGGGCGCAGCGGCGGCCACCACGCGGCCAGGAAACGCTGGAACTCGGGCCGGTCCACGACGTCCTCGAGGAAGAGGTCGCGCTCCAGCGCGGGCTTATCCAGTTTGGACCACAACGCCGCCGCCAGCTCAGCTGAGGCGATGGCGGCCGCGCCGTTGGGCGGCACCGACTCCGCCTGCCCCTGTCGGCGTACCCGTTGGCGAACAGTGGTGAGCTCCGCGGTCGTGAGGATCAGCACCTGGCCGGAGTAGACGAGTTTGAGCCGGTCGGGCGCCTCGGGTGGGGTCTGCCACATGAGATCGGCGAGGACCGCGAGCATCCGCACGTCGCCCTTGACCGCTGCCACCGCCGCGTTGTCGCGCCGAGTGGCCGTGACGCCGGGGGCCAGCTCGCCCAGTGCCCGCAGGTGAACGCTGTCCTCGCCCAGTGCGGGCAGGACGCGGCTGATGTAGGTGGTGAACACCGTGGACGGACCGACCACCAGGACCCGCCCGTCGGCGAACTTGCCGCGATCGGTGTAGAGCAGGTACGCCGCCCGGTGCAGCGCGACCTGCGTCTTGCCGGTGCCGGGACCGCCGGTGATCAGCGTGACGCCGCGCGCAGGCGCCCGGATCGCCTCGTCCTGCTCCTTCTGGATGGTGGTGACGATGTCGCGCATCTGCGGCCCGCGCGATCGGCGCAGCGCCGCGAGCAACGCGCCTTCCCCGAGTACGCGCAGGTCACCGGCCCGGTCGGGGGTCAGCACGTCGTCGTCGAGATCGATCACCTCCGAGCCCCGGCTGATGATGACGCGACGGCGGACCACGCCGAGCGGGTCGCCGGTGGTCGCCCGGTAGAACGGCGCGGCCGCCGGGGCGCGCCAGTCCACGAGCAGCGGCTCCATGTCGTCGTCGCGCAGGCCCAGGCGCCCGATGTGGTACGCCTCGCCGTCGTCGAAGTCGAGCCGGCCGAAGACCAGCCCCTCGGCCTCGGCGTCCAGTGAGCGCAGTTGCGCGCTGGCGCGGTGGACCATGGCGTCCCGTTCGACGAGACCGGTCTTCGGGCCGGCAGCGGCTCGGCCGTACGCCTCGTGCTCCAGTTCCTTGGCTTGGGCCCGGACGAACTCGACTCGTTCGTAGACCCGATCGACGTGCTCCTGCTCGGCTTCGATCTCCAGTGTTCTGGCGTCAGGCACAGTGCTCCCCGGTGCTGAGATTGCGGGACCTGACGAGCATATGGGCAGTTCACGCGCTAAAAATCGTCATTCGGGGCGATTCGCGAGGCCGCCTCTCTCCCATATACTGAAAAGGGCAGGGGGGATCGCTACCCCTTTTTCACCGCTCGGACGACTGCGTCGTGCAGGGTCACCTGGTTCCCGTCGGGATCGGTGAACGGGCGTCCCGGGTTGGTCGCCTCGATCTCCCACTCATCGACGTCGAGCGTGGTCGCCAGCTGCTCGGCGGTGTTCATCAAGACCGCCACATGCGCCGGACGCTGGATCGCCTCGATGTCCGACGGGTGATGCCCGACGATCAAGATCGTCCCGCCCGGCTTGACCGCGTCCGCCAAGCGCCGGTGCAGCGCCTGGAGGTCGTCCCACGGCAGGTGCACGAAATGCGCCGCCACCAGGTCGTACGCCGCCTTCTCCGGCGCCCAGGTGAAGATGTCGGCCTGCTGCCAGGTGAGCTGGTCGGCGAGGTCGGGACCCGCCGCCTCGGCCGCCCGCCGCAACGCGACCTCGGAGATGTCCACGCCGGTGACCCGCCAGCCCTGGCGTGCGAGCCAGATGGCGTCGGCGCCCTCGCCGCTGCCGACGTCCAGCGCCCTGCCGGGCGTCAGGTCGGACGCGACGGTGACGAGGTGCGGGTTCGGGTTCCCGCTCCACACGCGGTCGGCCGAGCCGTACCGCTCGTCCCAGTAGGTCGCCGTGAACATCTCGGCGTGATCGTGATCATGCTGGCCGTGATCGTGGTGGCCGTGGTCGTGCTGGCCGTGGTCGTGGCTGTGATCGTGCTCCATGTCTTCAGCCTGCCTGGACTGGAGCCGCCCCGCCACGATTGTTGCCGATTCGGCAACGCAGCCTCGGGCTTCGATTTCGGTCTAGTCCACAACGCCTGCGATTGCGTTGACGCGCCGAGCCTTCGGCATTACGGTCATGTCCCAAAATCACATTGGAGGGACGCATGAGGCGTATTGTGGCGCTGATCCTGCTAGCCGGACTGGCGGTCGCCCCAACTCAGGCGGCCGCCGCGGCGTCGGCCTGTGATCCACCGGGGTACCAGACGTTCGGGCCGGCCTCCGTCACCGGCGCCATCGTCGGCGCAGCCGTCCATGATGGACACGCGTACGTGGTGACCCGGGGGCTCAAGCCGCCGATCGTCGCCGAGATCGATCTCGCCACCCGGACGGTGGTCCGCCAGTCGGCGATCCCGGACGGGCCGGCGACCGGCGAACCGGAAGGCGCGTGGGCGACCACCATCTCCGGCGGGCAGCTCTACATCGGCACGTATGCGGTGCCCGACCTCTACCGGATGGACCTGGCGACCGGCGTCGTGACGCGACTCTTCTCGCTGGGCGTCAACGGCGGCTTCATCTGGAGCCTGACCACCGCACCCGACGGCAAGGTGTACGCCGGAACCTACCCCGACGGCAAGGTCTGGGAGTACGACCCGGCGACCGGGGCCGCGCCGCGGAACTTCGGCGTACTGGCGACGGGTGAACGCTATGTCCGGGCTGTCGCGGCCGACGCCGGCAGCGTGTACGCCGGACTCCTCGACAAGCACAAGCTAATGGCGATCGACCGGGCGACCGGGGCGTCCCGGGTGCTCGCCGACGGTGGCACCGGATTCGGCGCGGTCGCCGTCGCCGGGGATCGCGTCCTCGGCGCCAGCGGCACCGTGCTCTTCGATGTGCGTACCGACGGAGGCGACCTGAGGACCACGGACCTGGCGGCGCTGGGCCTGGACTCGATCGACTCGATCGCGATGGACAGCGACGGGAGCGCGGTGGTCTCCACGCGCCCGAACGGCGTGATCTACCGATACCGCGCCGGCACGCTGACCCCGATGGGCACGCCGCGGCTCGGCGAGGAGACGCGACTGCTGGTCCCCTCCGCCGGTACGCTCACCGGCTTCTCGGGCAGCGGCGGCTTCTGGACGATGGACCCGGCCACCGGGGCGACCCGGTTCACCGACCTGATCGAGGCGGGCCTGACGCCCGGCTCCGAACGACCGCAGTCGATCCTGCTCCAGCCGAACCGGTACCTGTACGTCGGCGGCCACTTCTCGATCACCGTTCGCGACCTGCGAACGGGCTCCCAGCGACGCGTCTGGGTGCCCGGTGAGCCGAAGGCGCTGGCCCGCCGGGGCAACGAGGTGTTCGCGGCGATCTACCCGAGCGGGCAGCTCATCGCGCTCGACCCGCGCGACGACTCGATCCGGAGCCTGGGTTACCTCGGCGACGGCCAGAAGCGGCCGTGGGACCTGGAGTACGACCCCAAGACCGACAAGCTGCTCGTCGCGACCGCGCCGCTGGGCGCGGAACTGCAAGGTGCGCTGTCCATCGTGGATCCCGACACCGGCGAGAAGCAGGTCTACAAGAACGTCATCCCGGACGAGAGCCTCTACAGCCTGACCGTCGACTCCGAGGCCGGCGTCGTCTACCTCGGCGGGGCCGTCCTCGGCGGCGGCGGTAAGCCCGCCACGAAGACGGCCGCCTCGGTCGCCGCGTTCGACCTCACCACCCGCAAGGTGCTCTGGCAGGTCGACCCGGTGGCCGGCTACAAGACCCTTCAGGACATCAAGGTCTACGACGGCGTGCTGTACGGCGTCTACAAGCGTACGACCAGCTGGTTCGCGATGGACCTGGCGACCCGGACGGTCACGGGCTCCGGCCCGCTGACCACGTACGGCGAGATCGAGGTGCATCGCGGACGGGTGTTCGCCAGCACCTTCAACGCCCAGGGCGCGGGCGAGGTGCACCTGCTCGGGACGACCTCCGCCACCAAGCTCGCCAGCGGGCTCGGGATGGAGTGGTACACGAACCCGCAGCTCGCCTTCGAGCCCGGATCGTGGGACGCCTGGACGCTCGTCGGCCGGGATCTGGCTCGCGTACGCCTCGACCCTGCCTGCCCCGCGTTCACCCCGTAGCCGCTCCGCCGGCGCTCCCGCCCGCCCCGCTGGCTCTCCCGCCCGCCCCGCTGGCGCTCCCGCCCGCCCCGCTGGCGCTCGCGTTGAGCGCTGGATCATGGATATGCATGCGATCTTGGGCCAAGATCCCATGCATATCCCTGATCTGCCGCAAACGGCGGCTCCACAGCGACAGGAGGTGGCGGCGGCGGGCCGATATCGAGCGACGTCAACCGTGACAAGAGGTGCCCGCCATTAGGGGCTAGATTCGGACCGGACCGTAAGTTACAGTGCCTCCACACCACCCGAGAGGACGCGACATGCAACTTCGCAAGGCTGTGTCGGCCGTCGCCGTCGCATCGTTGACGGCGCTGCTGGCCGCGTGCGGCGGCGGAGGCGACTCCGGCGACGACAAGGCCACGGTCACCATGTGGATCTACCCCGTCGTCGTCGACGAGACCCAGCACCGCGCGTACTGGTCCCAGACGGTCGACGCGTTCAAGGCACAGAACCCCAATATCGACGTCAAGGTCGAGATCTTCCCGTGGGCCAACCGCGACGAGTCGTTGACCACGGCGATCGCCGGGAACAAGGGTCCCGACGTCGTCTACCTGATCCCGGACCAGATCCCCAAGTACGCCACCGCGATCGAGCCGATGGACTCACACCTCGACGCCTCGGCCAAGGCCGACTACCTCGAGAACGTGACCAAGTCGGTCACTATGGACAACAAGCTCATGGGCGCGCCGATCCTCACCTCGGCGTTGTCGTTGCTCTGCAACAAGAAGGTGTTCGCGGCGGCCGGGCAGACGGCGTACCCGAAGACCTGGGACGACGTGAAGGCGATGGCCCCGGCGTTCAAGGCCAAGGGCTACGACATGATCTCCTACGACGGCGACGTGAAGACCACGCTGAACGTGACCTTCTACCCGTTGCTCTGGCAGGCCGGCGGGGACGTCTTCGCCGCCGACGGCAAGTCGGTCGCCTTCGACCAGGCGCCCGGCGTACAGGCCCTCACCTTCCTGAAGGACATGGTGGACGGCGGCTACATCAACAAGGGCCCGGTCACCACCAGCCCGGCGATCGAGCAGAGCCGGCTGGCCCAGAACAAGGTGGCCTGTTCCTGGAGCGTCACCCCGGCCGACGTCACGAAGTTCTGGGGCAAGGACAACATCCAGGTCCTGCCGCCGCTGACCAACGCCAAGCAGGTCACCTACGGCACCGTCGGCTCGCTGGTGATGCTGAAGGGGTCGAAGAACAAGACGGCCGCCGCCAAGTGGGTCAACTTCGCCACCTCCGCCGCCAACGTGAAGACGTACGACACGGCGTCGGGCTTCTTCTCGCCGATCAAGTCCACCGGCGCCCTGTACGCCAACGACCCGGTGCTGGCCGAGGCCGAGAAGAACACGCAGTACGCCACGGTCGGCCCGCTGCAGGTGAAGTCCCGGGACGTGATGGGCGCCCTGGCGCCGGAGATCCAGGCCGCGCTGCTGGGCCAGAAGACTCCGGAGCAGGCGCTCAAGGACGCGGCGAAGGCCGCCAACGCGATGCTGGGCTAACCGGATGACCACCACCGCCTCGGCGCGCGAGCCTGCCGCGACGAGCCCCGCCCCGGCGCGCAAGCGCGCCGGGGCACGGTTCTTCCGGCCCGAGGCACGCAACGGCCTGCTGCTCGTGCTTCCCTGTTTCCTCTTGTTCGTGCTCTTCCGGTTCGGCCCGGCGATCGCCGGGGGCATCCTGAGCTTCACCGACTACACGCTCGGCGGCGAGACCGAGTGGACCGGTCTGGCCAACTTCGAGCGGCTCGTCCACGACGATCGGTTCTGGGACTCGTTGCGGGTCACCGTCGTCTACTCGTTGCTCGCCGTGCCCGGTTCGATCATCGTCTCCGTCGCGATGGCGATGCTCGTCCGCCGGACCTTCCGGGGCGTACGCCTGTTCCGGTCGATCTTCTTCCTGCCCGTCGTCACCAGCCTGGTGCTCGCCGGCATCATCTTCACCTGGATCTTCAGCGAGGACGGCCCGTGGTCGTCACTGCTGCGCTCGGTCGGCTTCGAGGGCGGCTCGTGGCTGGCCGACAGCGTCCTCGTGTTGCCGGCGCTGGTCGTGGTCAGCATCTGGACCCGGTTCGGCTACGGCATGCTGATCGTCCTGGCCCGGTTGCAGGACATCCCCCGGGAGCTGGAGGAGGCCGCACACGTCGACGGGGCCGGCCCGTGGCAGACCTTCCGGCACATCATCCTGCCTCAGCTCAAGCCGGCACTGTTCTTCCTGGGCGTGCTGGAGACGACGGTCGCCTTCCAGGCGTTCGACACGATCTGGGTGATGACCGGCGGCGGCCCCGGCCGGGCCAGCCGGACCCTGGTCATCGAGCTGTACGACCAGGGCTTCCGCAACTTCGACCAGGACTACGCGGCGACCATCGGGGTGGCGCTGTTCGTGATGACCCTCGTCGTCGCGCTGATCCAACGCCTGATCATGGGGAGGGACAAGTGAGCGGACTCCGCAAAGCGGGACGGGCGACCGTCCTGTTCCTCGCCGCCATCGTGACGCTGTTCCCGTTCTACGCGATGCTCGTGCTCTCGTTCAAGCCGATCGGCCCGGTGACGCTGCCGGGCAGCCTGCTGCCGGGCGGGCTGTCGCTGGAGGCGTACGAGCAGGTCCTGGGCACGGCGAGCCTGGCGCGCTGGCTGCTCAACACCGCCGTGTACGCGATCGTCTCCGTGGTCGGCGTCCTCGCGTTGTCGATGCTCGCCGGGTACGCCTTCGCGAAGAAGCGCTTCCCCGGCAAGGAGACCATGTTCTGGTCCTTCGTCGCGATGCTGATGGTGCCCTATCACGTGACCCTGATCCCGCTGTTCATCCTGATCGCGGACTGGGGCGGGGTGGACACCTACTGGGGTCTGATCATCCCGACGCTGGCCAACGCGCAGGCCGTCTTCCTGATGCGCCAGTTCATCAGCACGCTGCCGGACGAGTTGTTCGAGGCGGCCCGCCTCGACGGCTGCGGCGAGCTGCGCATCCTGTGGTCGCTGGTGTTGCCGCTGACCAAGCCGATCCTGGCCACCCTCGGCGTGTTCATCTTCCTGTGGCACTGGAACGACTATCTGTGGCCGCTGGTCATCGGGCAGAGCGAGGAGATGCGCACACTCACCGTCGGCATCGCCTCGTTGCAGGCAGAGCGGGTTCCGCTGAACGTGGTCATGGCCGGTTCGGTCGTCGCGTTCGTGCCGATCTTCATGGCGTACCTGATCGGGCAGCGGTATTTCGTCGAGGGCGTCACGACCACGGGCATGAAGGGATGATCGCGGTCGACGTCCCGCCGGGACTTCGGGAGCTGTTCTTTCCCGACGACCTGTGGGCTCGGCTGCGCGCCTTGGGGCCGCTCACCGATCGGCTCACGGCCGACACGACGGTCGCGGTGACGAGCTGGCCGTCGCCGCCGGTCTCGGCCGATCTGCTCGCAGCGTCGCCGCGACTGGGCCTGGTCGCGCATACGGGGGCGACGCTACGGCCCTACGTCACCGACGAGGCGTTCGCCCACGGCGTGCGCTTCACCCAGGCGGGGGCCGCGATGGCCCACGCCGTCGCGGAGCAGGCGCTCGCGCTCACCTTGGCGCTGCTGCACCGCGTACACCGATTCGACCACGCCCTGCGTACCGGGGTCGCCTGGACGGCGGCCAAGCAGGCCCCGCCTCGCCGCGAGCTGCGGGACTACCCGGTGGGCGTGATCGGAGCGTCGCGCACCGGCCGGGCTTAC
>NZ_JBFBAZ010000106.1:0-28300 GCF_040682475.1 Hamadaea sp. NPDC051192 | reverse complement strand
GCCCGCGCAGCCCGCGCCCGGCGCAGCCCGCGCCCGGCGCAGCCCGCGCCCCGCGCAGCAGAACGCGGCTAGCGCTGCGAAGCGGTCAGCTCGGTGAACTGCTCCTCGGTGAGCAGCCCGTCGGAGTACGCCGCCTCGATCTCCTCCAGCGTGGCCTCGACGCCGAGCGTCCCCGTGGTGGCCATGGCGGCGGCCAGCGCCTCGCTCTCGGCGAGGTCGTCGGCTTCGGCGAGGGCGACAGCGTCGGCGGGAGCCGGCTTCGCGCCCCGGAAGACGAACGTCCGGTACGCCCAGAACCGGAACACCGTTCCGATGCCCAGGCCCAGCACCTTGGCGATGTTGACCGCGAGGATGCTGTTGGTGCCCAGGATGTAGACGGTGCCGCCGATCAGCGCGGACTCGATGCCCAGGCCGATCACGTTGAAGATCACGAAGAGGACGAACTCGCGGGAAGTGGAGTGGTCGCTGGGCCGGTTACGGAAGGTCCAGTACCGGCTCATCAGGTACGCGAAGACCGTCGCGACGGCGGTCGCCACGAAGTTGGCCTTGACCCGCCCGACGTCGTGCACGCCGATCAGGAGGGCGTTGAACACGGCCAGGTTGATCAGCGTGTTGAGGATGCCGACCAGGCCGAATTTCAGGGCCTCATGGGCGAGCTGCTGGAATCGCTCGGGCAGGAAGCGGACAAGACGCACCCGTACCACCTTAGGGGATGGCTGCGCGAACCGACGACCGATCGGCCGGGTATGCGGGGCAAATCACCGGGATCGTTACACAACACACAGCGGAAATACAGCTAACATCATCGATCCGTGACCCGGCCCGCACGGTCCGCACGCGTTCCGGCGAGCGGTCCCGCCGGGAAGCACGGAAGTAGCGAGCGGTCCTCGCCGGGGCAGCGCCGTGGTTGCTCGGAAGTACCCGTCAGGCCGACGGATTGTCGGCCGCGGCGAAGACGAACCGCCGATAAGTCCAGAACCGGAAGATCGTGGCCAGCGCGTTGCCGACGATCTGCGCGGAGATCAGGTCGGCCAGGTCGGTCTGGAAGGCCGGCCAGATCGAGCCCAGCACGTAGTGGCTGAAGCCCAGCACGGCCAGCGTGATGCCCAACCCGATGAGGTTGAACGTGAAATAGAGGACGTATTCGCGGTGCAGGGCCGAGCGCGGGCGGTCCCGCCAGGTCCAGAACCGGTTGCCGATGAAGGCGCAGGTCGCCGAGATCACGGTCGCGATGATCTTCGCGAAGGTGGTCTCGAAGTCGGCGGCCAGCAGTGCGCTGTAGACCGCCGTGTCGATGACGAACGCCGTACCGCCCACCACCCCGAACTTGCCCAGTTCGTGGATCAGGTGGCGGAAGCGGTTGTAGAGCGATCGGAACACGCGGCTCAGACTACCGGGAGTCGATCTGCTGGGCGTACGCGAGGAGCCCGAGGACGAGGGGATCTTTGCCGGACCGCAGCGTGATCGTGCCGCCGTCGGCGCGGCCTTCGAACCGCAGCACATCCACTCCCGGCGTACGCCAGCCGCACGATCCACCCTTGGCGCAGGCCACAGCGCTGGCGCTGACGCTTTCGCCCCGGGCCAGGTTGCCGGCGTCGCCGACCGCCCGGCGGCCGATCAGCAACGAGTCCCCGGTCAGCCCCCGGTCGCCCTCCCACAGCGCCAGGCCGACCTCGACCTTGGCCCCGTCGAGGACGCGTACGGTCAGGCGGGAGTCCGGCCGGTTCAGCTCGGTCGGGCCGAGTTGGACGGCCACCTCCGCCAGCGGCGCCGTCGCCTGTTCGTAGACCACGGCGATGCTCCAGCCCGCGTACGCCCCGGGCCCGCCGGGCAGCGCGGCGGCGGCCGCGGCCACCCACCACGCGCCGCCGCCGTCGCTCTGGAGCAGCCGGGTCACGTCCGCGTACGCCTGCCCCGCCGAACGCACCAGTTTCACCGGGTGCCAGCCAGAGCCGGGCCCATGCAGCGCGACCAGGCCGGGAACGGCTTTCGGGCCGCCCACGACCAGTCCGGCCCAGCGCACGCGGGCGCCTCGGGGGATCTCCACCTGGGCACCGCTCGCGACCTTCTCCCCGGCCAGCTCGGCGAGCTGCCCTTCCGGAGTGGTCGGACCGCCGGGTGCGAACAGGCCGGAAGGCGGACCCGGCTCGGTCTCCGTGGGCAGCAGCGGCACCATGGTCAGCGCGTTGTTGTCCGAGGTCAGGCAGGCCGGTCGGGGCAGGCAGCTGAGCAGCGCGCTGCCGCCGAGCGCCGTGCGCAGCCGTCCGGTGCCCGCGAAGGCCGTCACCGTCCCCGTCGGCGCGATCGGCAGCCGGAGCCGCATGGATCGTCCAGCGAAGCGCAGCCCGACCGACTGGAATCCGGTCACCTCCGGCCCGATGGCGATCGGCACCTTGGCCACCGTCCGCGCGCCCGGCTCGGCTCGCGTACAGGTCACGGCGGAGGCGCCGCGGCACGTCCAGCCGTCGCCCGCGGCACGCCCCGCGAGCGTCACCCCGGTGGGCAAGGCCAGCTGGAAGCTCCAGCTCTTCTTAGGGGTACGCCGAGCGGAGCGGTCGGCCAGCGTCAAGCTTTCGAGGCGTCCACCGGACTCGGTTCGGCTGAACACGAGCGGCAGTCTGGTTCGGCCGCCCGCCACATAAGAAGAGCCGGCCGGATCCGGGGTGATCGAGACGCCCTCGGGTGCACCGGCTGGTGAGGCGTGCGCCTTCGGCGTCGGGCTCGTGGGTGTCAGCGGTGACAACGTCGGCAGCGGTGGCGCACTGGTCAGCAGGGGCGGCTGTGGATCACTGGTCAGCAGCGGCGGTTCCGCCGGCGCGGGTACGGGCAGCTTGGCGGCGGTCGAACCCCGGGACGACTGGGGCAGGCCCGGATGCGCGACGACGCTGACGACGAACACGGCCACGCCGAGCACGGCCGCGAGGATCAGCCCGCCCGCAGCGGCCACGTTCGGCCCGCCGTAGCGCCGGGCCAGCCGTTTCGGCAGCGTGGTCAGCCACCACCAGACGTCACCCGCCAGGCGGACGAGGCCGCCGGTGAGCCCGTGCCACCAGGCGACTATCGCGGCCGTCAGCGACGCCCACAGCCCGGCCAGTCCGGTCTTCGCCGCGGTGGAGACGAGATACCCCGGCCCCGCCGCGCCCAGGAGCAACGGCGCGAGCACCACCCGTAAGCTCACGTTCGCCTCGGTCAGCTCGCGGTGGAGGCGGCGGCACTCGGCGCACTCGGCGAGGTGGTCCTCGACTTTGGTGCGTTCCCGCCCGGCGAGCCCGGCGCGTACGTAGCCGGGCAGGTGCTCGCCGGTCCAGTGGCACCGGGGCGACCCGGTCAGCGTGATGTGCTCGGCGAGGTATCCCTGGCGCAGCCGTTCCCGGGCGCGGAAGGCGAGCACGGCCACGGCGTTGGCGGTCAGCCCGAACAGCGGTGCGATCTGCGTCGGCGTCTCGCCCTCGACCTCCGTATGCCACAGCACCGCACGCCATCGCTCGGGCAGCCGGGCGAACGCGCGGGCGGCGTACGACCGCTCCAGCGCGGCGATCGACGGATCCTCGTACGGCTCGGGCCGCTCGTACTCCTCGATCACGTCGGTCGGCTCGACCTTCTGATTGCGGCGTACGCGGTCGTAGAACGCGTTGCGTACCGAGGTCAGCAGGTAGGGCCGGAACGCCGTCCGCGGCCCACCGCCCGCCCGGAGCGTGCCCAGTACGCGTGCGAACGCGTCGGCGGCCAGGTCTTCGGCCTCACCTCGATCACGGGCCAGGACGACGGCGAGGCGCTTCGCCGCGTCCGCGTGGCGGCGATACAACTCGCCGTACGCGTCGGTGTCGCCACCGCGAACGCGGGTCAGCAACTCCGCGTCCGAGATGAGGGCAGAGTCGATCTGAACGGTCACCGCTGCCTCCGGGGGGAGCTATGTGCAGGCTGTCCGATATGCCCCAAAACCCTAACCTTCGTCCCCCATCTAGGGGAACCCCCATTTCCCCCGCCACCTCCCCGTTGATCATGGAGTTAACTGTCGTCTCGCCGGTGAGTCGCAACCGGAAACTCCATGATCAACAACGGCCGGACGGCAAGGTTTGCGCACGGACGCGCGCGGGGACGGAGAAATGAACGTCCGTGCGCACAAACGCCGCAGCTTGTGCAGTTCTTCACAAGACGGCAAGGGCTCAGGAGGCGTAGCAGGGCTTACGCTGAGGGCACGTTCAGGTGAACGCGCCATCCCGTCGCACCCGCCGGGTTCTGGCGCCGCCCTACGACTTCCTTCCCGGTCAATGTCGACCACATAGGAGAGAGCCATGACCGCTGCGACCGTCAGCTTGGGGCTGGAAGACGCCCCGACCACCCATCCGAAGCTGCTCGCCTGGGTACGCGAGGTCGCCGAGCTGACCACCCCCGACCGGATCGTCTGGTGCGACGGCTCGGACGCGGAGTGGACGCGGCTCACCGACGAACTCGTCGAGGCGGGCACCCTGGTCCGGCTCAACCCCGAGATCAAGCCCAACTCGTTCTGGGCGCGGACCGACCCGACCGACGTCGCCCGGGTCGAGGAGCGCACGTTCATCTGCTCCGTCGACGAGGCGGACGCAGGCCCCACCAACAACTGGATGGCGCCGGCCGAGATGAAGCGGCTCATGACCGACCTCTACCGGGGTTGCATGACCGGTCGCACGCTGTACGTCATCCCGTTCTGCATGGGCCCGCTGACCGCCGAGAAGCCGATGTTCGGCGTCGAGATCACCGATTCGGCGTACGTCGTCGCCTCGATGCGGGTGATGACCCGGATGGGCGCGCACGTGCTGGAGGCCATGGGGGACGACGCCGACTTCGTCCACGCTCTCCACTCGGTCGGTGCGCCGCTGGAGCCCGGCCAGGCCGACGTCGAGTGGCCGTGCAACCAGACGAAGTACATCACCCACTTCCCCGAGGAGCGGCTGATCTGGAGCTACGGCTCCGGCTACGGCGGCAACTCGTTGCTGGGCAAGAAGTGCTACTCGCTGCGGATCGGCTCGGTCATGGGCCGGGACGAGGGCTGGCTCGCCGAGCACATGCTGATCCTGCGGCTGACCAGCCCGGAGGGGAAGGTCTACCACATCACCGGGGCGTTCCCGAGCGCGTGCGGCAAGACCAACCTCGCGATGCTGGAGCCGACCATCCCGGGGTGGAAGGTCGAGACGCTGGGCGACGACATCGCCTGGATGCGGTTCGGCGCCGACGGCCGCCTGTACGCCGTGAACCCCGAGTACGGCCTGTTCGGCGTCGCGCCGGGCACCGACTACAAGACCAACCCGAACGCGATGCGGACCATCGCCAAGGGCAACTCCCTGTTCACCAACGTCGCGCTGACCGACGAGGGCGATGTCTGGTGGGAGGGGATGGGTGAGCCGCCGGCGCACCTGATCGACTGGCACGGCCACGACTGGACGCCGGACTCCGGCGAACTGTCCAGCCACCCGAACTCGCGCTTCTGCACGCCGATCAAGCAGTGCCCGATCCTCGCGGAGTCCTATGAGGACCCGGCCGGGGTGCCGATCGACGCCATCCTGTTCGGCGGTCGCCGGAAGACGACGATCCCGCTGGTCAGCGAGGCACGCGACTGGGTGCACGGAGTTTTCCAGGGCGCGACGCTGTCGTCGGAGACCACCGCCGCCGCGGTCGGGCAGGTCGGCGTCGTCCGTCGTGACCCGATGGCGATGCTGCCGTTCATCGGCTACAACGCCGGCGACTACTTCGGCCACTGGATCGCGATGGGCAAGGGCGGCGGCGAGACGCCGGACGCGGCCAAGCTCCCGAAGATCTTCTACGTGAACTGGTTCCGCCGCGGTGACGAGGGCCAGTTCCTGTGGCCCGGATACGGCGAGAACTCACGCGTGCTGAAGTGGGTCGTCGAGCGACTGGAGGGCCGTGCCGACGCCGTGGACACGGCGGTCGGATTCGTCCCGACGCCGGCGGCGCTCGACGTCTCGGGCCTGGATCTCGACCCCGCTGACGTGATCGCCGCCCTGAAGGTGGACCCCGAGGAGTGGAAGGCGGAGATTCCGCAGATCACCGAATGGTTCACCAAGTTCGGCGACAAGCTGCCGGGCGTACTCTGGGCCGAGCTCGACGCGCTCAAGGCCCGCCTCGGCGTCGAGTGACGGCGACCCTGCCCGGCCACAGGTACGTGCGCCGGGCGTGATCGTCGGCGGCTTGCCGCCGGCGAGGCATCACAGCCCACGGCCGCCTCGTCCACCGCGGGGCGGCCGTTCACATAGGGTGTAACCGTGCAGATTTCCGCACGCGGCGAGTACGCGGTCCGGGCCGCTCTGGAGCTGGCCGCCGCGTACCCCGCGACTATTTCCGCTCAAGCGCTGGCGGATGCCCAGGCACTGCCCCGGAAGTTCCTGGAGGCGATCCTCGCCGACCTGCGCCGCGGCGGCATCGTGATCTCGATCCGCGGCGCCGAGGGCGGATACAGCCTCACTCGGACCCCGGGCGAGACGACGGTCGGCGCCGTCCTCCGCGCCGTCGACGGCCCCCTGGCCGGCGTACGCGGTCACCGGCCCGAGCAGACCAGCTATAACGGGACCGCCGAGCATCTGCCGACCCTCTGGGTCGCCGTACGCGCGGCCGTCCGCAACGTGGTCGATGAGGTGAGCCTCAGCGACATCGTCAGCGGCGAGTTGCCCGATCCCGTGGTGGCGCTCACCAAGGCGCCCGACGCTTGGCAGTCACGGTGAGCGGGCGGCCGCGATGAGGGATAGGCTGCCAGGCGTGAAGCCCGTTCGTGACCTGGTGTACTCGTTGTACGAGCGCCGGCTCGAGGGCAAGCTGATCAACAAGATCCGGCCCCGGCACGTCGGTGTGATGTGCGATGGCAACCGCCGCTGGGCCAAGGAGATGGGCTACGTCGACCCCAACGACGGCCACCGGGTCGGCGCGCGCCGGATCATCGATCTGCTGCGCTGGTGCGACGAGGCCGGCATCCCGCACGTGACCCTCTACCTGCTGGCCACCGACAATCTGCGGCGTCCGCCGGCCGAGCTGGATCCGCTGCTGCAGATCATCTCCGACCTGGCGACCGAGCTGGCCGAGGAGGGCAACCCCTGGCGGCTGAAGATGGCCGGCGCGATGGACCTGCTGCCGGCGCGGAACGCGCTGACGCTCAAGGCGGCCGAGGAGAAGACGGCCGACCGGGTCGGCGGCGCGGTCGTCAACATGGCGGTCGGCTACGGCGGACGCCGCGAGATCGCCGACGCCGTGCGGTCGCTGCTCCAGGAGCACGCGAAGGCCGGTGGCACTCTCGAGGAGCTGGCCGAGGTCCTCGACGTGGAGCACATCGCCGAGCACCTCTACACCAAGGGGCAGCCCGACCCCGACCTGATCATCCGGACGAGCGGCGAGCAGCGGCTGTCCGGCTTCCTGCTCTGGCAGTCCGCGCACTCCGAGTTCTACTTCTGCGACATGAACTGGCCGGACTTCCGGCACATCGACTTCCTCCGGGCACTTCGGGCGTACGCCCACCGCCAGCGCCGCTTCGGCGCCTGAGCGAGCCCGAGGCCGCCGGAGAGGGCCTGAGGAAGCCTGAAGACCAGGTCAAGGCGGCCTGGGTCCGATTGGCGAGGTACGCCCGCGTCCGGCCGTGGCCAATTCCACAATTCTTCGATGTTTTCTTGCCTCTGAGCTGCTCAGCGGAGAACGTCGTGCGGACCCCTGCACGACGAAAGGAAGGCATCCCCCATGCCTTACCCCCGCAAGATCATGGTCGGACTGCTCGGTGCGGCGTTGTTCGCCGCCGGTGGACTCGGCCTCGCGTTGACCCAGGATTCGGCCGACGAGCAGACCGTCTCGTCGCTTCAGGCGGACCGCGCCGCGAGTGAGGCCGCCGACCGCAGTTACGACCGGCCGACCGAAAGCCCCAGCGCCTCCGTCAGTCCGAGTGCGAGTCCGAGTGCGAGTCCCAGCCCTTCGGTGAAGCCGAGTCCTGCCAAGACGGCTACGAAGGCCGCGACGCCGAAGAAGACCGCCACGATTCCGGCGTCCTGCACGGCGTACAGCGGGAACAAGCTGATCGCCTGCAAACTGCTGCCCTCGTACGGCTTCTCCTACAGCCAGATGAGTCCGCTGGTGAAGCTGTGGAACCGCGAGAGCGGCTGGGACGCGACCGCGGAGAACCCCTCCTCCGGGGCGTACGGCATTCCGCAGGCGTTGCCCGGGACCAAGATGGCCACGGCCGGCTCGGACTGGCGGACCAATCCGGCCACGCAGATCAAGTGGGGTCTCGGTTACATCAAGTCGGTCTATGGCTCGCCGTCGGCGGCCTGGGCTCACTCACAGTCCACTGGCTGGTACTAACTGTTACGGCGTGGGGTCTGGCGGAGGTGGCGGAAATGCCGCTAACGTGAGTCATGGTCGCCCCATCACACGGCATCACCAGTGAGGGAACCAGGCACACATATGTGCTGGACACCTCCGTCCTCCTCGCCGATCCCGCGGCCGTCTTCCGATTCGCCGAGCATGACGTCGTGCTTCCGCTCGTCGTCATCAGCGAACTGGAGGCGAAGCGCCATCACCCCGAACTCGGCTGGTTCGCCCGCGAGGCGTTGCGGCGCCTCGACGAGCTCCGGGTCCGGCACGGCCGCCTCGACCAGCCCCTGCCCATCACCGACGTGGGCGGGACTCTGCGGGTCGAGCTGAATCACGCCGATCCCATGCTGTTGCCCTCGGGTTTCCGGACCGGGACGAACGACGCGCGGATCCTGTCCGTGGCGCTCGGCCTGGCCGCCGAAGGCCGGCCGGTGACGCTGGTCAGCAAGGACATGCCGCTGCGGGTGAAGGCGGCCGCGGTCGGCCTGCCCGCCGACGAGTACCGGCACGGCCAGGCCGCCGACCCCACCTGGTCCGGTCTGGTGGAGCTGGACGTCTCGTCGGAGGCGGTGGCCCGCCTCTACGACGGTCACCCGATCGACGTCGACATCGAGCTGCCGGTCCACACCGGACTGGTGCTGCACAGCTCGAACGGCAGCGCCCTCGGCCGGATGCACGCGGACAAGACGGTGCGGCTCGTGCGCGGCGATCGGGAGGTCTTCGGCGTACGCGGTCGGTCGGCCGAGCAGCGGATCGCGATCGACCTGCTGCTGGACGACTCGATCGGGATCGTCTCGCTGGGCGGCCGGGCCGGCACCGGCAAGTCGGCCCTGGCCTTGTGCGCCGGACTGGAACAGGCGATGGAGCGCCGCAAGCACAAGAAGGTGATCGTCTTCCGCCCGCTGTACGCCGTCGGCGGCCAGGAGCTGGGCTATCTGCCGGGTAGCGAGTCGGAGAAGATGTCGCCGTGGGCGCAGGCCGTCTTCGACACGCTCGGCGCGGTCGTCCACGAGAACGTGATGGAGGAAGTCGAGACGCGCGGGCTCGTGGAGGTCCTGCCGTTGACCCACATCCGGGGGCGCAGCCTGCACGACGCGTTCGTCATCGTCGACGAGGCGCAGTCGCTGGAGCGGGGCGTGCTGCTGACCGTCCTGTCCCGCATCGGGCAGGGTTCCCGAGTCGTCCTGACACATGACGTAGCTCAGCGTGACAATCTCCGGGTCGGCCGGCATGACGGAGTGACCGCGGTGATCGAGGCGATGAAGGGGCATCCGCTCTTCGCCCACGTCACTCTGACGAGATCCGAACGGTCCCCGATCGCGGAGATGGTCACCGATCTATTAGAGGATCTGCCCAACTAGGTCCATATTTGCGGCGTGACGCGGGCCACACTCAGTGGCCCGCGGGTCGCGTACGCGGGCTGACTTCGCCAGGGTGGGAGGTCGAGCCACGGCGGAACCCCCATTGAAACCCCCCGCTGAAGCATTCCCGCCGTGGTGGTCCTGTCGCCCCACGAAAGGGACTGCCCAGTGACGGTCAGTCGCATCGGTGTCCGCGTCGCAGCCCTCGCCCTCCTCGCCGTCGGTGTCACCGGTGGCATCTACCTGAACTCCGATTCGGACAGCCGGACGGGGAACGGTGGCTCGGAGGCCAGCGCGAACGTCGCCGAGAACGACATCCTCAAGCAGGACCTCGCCGAGTGGGCCAGCCTCACCGCTGAGCAGAAGGCCAAGCAGGCCGAGGCGGCCGCGAAGGCCGCCGCCGAGGCGAAGGCCGCGGCCGATCGGGCCAAGGCCGCCGAGGCCGAGGCGAGCCGCCGCACTGCCAACCGCCCCCCGGATTACGGGCCGATTCCCAGCTCCTGCAAGGCGTACACCGGAGCCAAGGCGATCGGCTGCGCCGAGTTGCTCAAGGCCGGCTTCGGCCTCGATCAGATGCCGTGCCTGGACAAGTTGTGGACGCGCGAAAGCCACTGGAACTACAAGTCCTACAACTCCTCGTCCGGCGCGTACGGCATCCCGCAGGCCGTGCCCGGCAGCAAGATGGCCACTGTCGCCGCCGACTGGAAGACCAATCCGGCCACGCAGATCATCTGGGGACTCGGGTACATCAAGAACCGGTACAAGACGCCGTGCGGCGCTTGGCAGCACTCCGAGGACAAGGGCTGGTACTAGCCCTCATCAGCTCGCACCACCGACCATTGACGGTGGCGACTTTGCGTCAAGACGCTTTGTCGCCACCGTCAATACGTTGTCCGGAAGGATGACCGGCCGGTAGACCTTCCGCATGTCATCCCCCTCGTCCTCGCGCCGATGGCGCGGACTCGCCGCCGCGGGCGCCACCCTCGCGATCGTCGCGGCCGGGCTCACCGGGCCAGGCAGTCCGGCGGCGGCCGACAAGCCCCGCCTCGCCGCCCAGCCGGTCGCGGCCAAGACGAACAAAGTCACCCTGGTGACCGGTGACGTGGTCACCGTCCGCACGCTGGCCGACGGCACCCAGACCGCCACCGTCGACCGTCCTGATTCCGCCACCGGCGGCGTACGCGTCATCACCGTCCACGGTGACCTCTTCGTCCTGCCCGACGAGGTCCTGCCGTTGATCGCCGCGAACAAAGTGGACAGGCGCCTCTTCGACGTCAGTGACCTCATCGAGATGGGGTACGACGACGCGCATTCCGCCGGCGTACCAGTGATCGCAAGTTATTCGAAAGGGCGAGCCGCCACGGCCGCGCCGCGCGGCAGCAAGCTGACCCGCCGCCTGGCCGCGGTGAACGGAGCCGCGCTGACCGCGGAGAAGAAGCAGGCGCGGACCTTCTGGGAGTCGGTGGCCCCGACGACCGGCAAGCTCACCACGGGCGTCGCGAAGCTGTGGCTGGACGGCAAGGTCAAGGTGCAGCTGGCCGAGAGCGTGCCGCAGATCGGCGCGCCGCAGGCGTGGGCGGCCGGCTACGACGGGCACGGCGTCAAGGTGGCTGTGCTCGACACCGGCATCGACGCGACGCACCCCGACCTCGTGACGCAGGTCGACGAGAAGGTCAGCTTCGTGCCGGGCGAGGACACCTCCGACCTCCACGGCCACGGTACGCACGTCGCCTCGACCATCGTCGGCACCGGCGCGGCGTCGAGCGGCAAGTACAAGGGCGTGGCGCCCGGCGCCGACCTGATCGTCGGGAAGGTGCTCAACAACTCCGGCGAGGGCGCCGACTCCTGGATCATCGCCGGCATGGAGTGGGCCGCGCAGTCCGGCGCGACCGTCATCAGCATGAGCCTGGGCAGCACCGAGGTCTCCGACGGCACCGACCCGATGGCGGTCGCCGTCGACCAGCTGTCGGCGCAGTACGGCTCGCTGTTCGTGATCGCCGCCGGCAACTACGGCCCGCAGACGATCGGCTCGCCCGGCTCGGCCGCGTCGGCGCTGACCGTCGGCGCCGTGGACAAGAGCGACGCGCTGGCGTACTTCAGCTCGACCGGTCCACTGTGGAAGACGGGTGGCCTCAAGCCGGACATCACCGGCCCGGGCGTGGACATCACCGCGGCCCGGTCGCAGCAGCAGTCGCCGGCCGAGGGCGACGGGATGTACTGGACGATCTCGGGCACCTCGATGGCGACCCCGCACGTCGCGGGCGCGGCCGCCATTCTCAAGCAGCGGCACCCGGACTGGTCCGGCCCGCGCCTCAAGGACGCGCTGATGAGCAGCGCGAAGGGCCTCGCCGACTGGTACACGCCGTTCGAGGTGGGCACCGGCCGGGTCGACGTCGCGAACGCGATCACCACCACGGTGGACGCGACCGGTTCGCTGTCCTACGGCATGTACGCCTGGCCGCACGACTCGTCGCAGCAGCCCACCGCCAAGCCGGTGACCTTCCGGAACAGCGGGACGTCCGCGGTCACCCTCGCGTTGAGCGTGACCGGCGGCGGACCCTTCACGGTGTCGCAGAGCAGCGTCACCGTGCCGGCCGGCGGCGAGGCGACGGTGAACGTCACCGGCGACCCGACGGTCGACGCGACGGGCACCTTCTCCGGTCTGCTGCTCGGCGCCGACGCCACGACGGGGACCGTCGTCACGCGTACGGCGTTGGGCATGGTCAAGGAGGACGAGCGGTACGACCTCACGGTCCGGCTGCGCGACCGGTCGGGCAACCCGGCCGCCGGGTACGTCGTGATCAACAAGGCCGGCGACTTCTGGCCGGGTGTCGCGTACGTCGACGGGGACGCCACCTACCGGATGCAGCCCGGTACCTACACCCTGGAGACGGCGATCGACGTCGCCGGGGACCACGCCGACGAGCAGGGCATCGCCCTCCTGGTCGCGCCGCAGGTCGACCTGAGCTCGCCGAAGGAGGTCGTGCTCGACGCGAGCAAGGCCCGCAAGGTCGACATCGACGCGCCGCAGCGGGTCGAGGACCGGCAGCGGCTGCTCGACTTCCAGGTGGAGTACGGCGACGGCACCGGCTACCGGGACGCCGTCCTGCTGCCGGTGATGTACGACGACGCGTACGCGTCGCCGACGGAGCAGCTGACGAAGGGGTCGTTCACCCTCGACACCACCTACCGCCAGGGCGAGCCGATGCTCGGCCTGACCGGGCTGGGCGGCCTGCTTCGCTTCGACACGACCGTCCAGCCGGGCAGCCCGCTGACGGCCGGCAGCGCCAATCTGGGCGTGGTCTACGCGGGCAAGGGTTCCGCCGACGACTTCGCCAAGGTGACCGCGCGCGGCAAGATCGCCGTGGTGCAGCGCTCCGACGACGTCGCTCCGGCCGACCGGGCCGCGAACGCCGCCGCCGACGGCGCGAAGCTGCTCGTCGTGGTCAACGACGGGGTGGGCCGGCTCAACGAGTACTACGAGGGCGCGACCATCCCGGTCGCCACCGTGCACCGGGACCTCGGTCAGGTGCTCACGCTGCTGGCGAAGTCGGGCCACGCCCGGCTGACGGCCAAGCAGGTCCCGTACGCCACGTACATCTACGACCTCGCGAAGGTCTACACCGGACAGATCCCGAACGCCGACCTGAAGTACCACCCGTCGGCGGCTCAACTGGCCCGGATCGACGCTCGCTACCAGTCGGTCACCGACCAGGAGGGCGGCGGCTTCCGGTACAACGTGACCTTCACGCCGGCCGTCGGGTTCCAGGAGCGGGAGTGGTACCCCGGTACGCGTACCGAGTGGGTCACGCCCGGCATTCCGTACCACGAGACGCACAGCCAGGGCGACTGGGAGGACCGCGGGTACCTCAACACCTACCGCGCGGGCTCCACGACGAAGCTGACCTGGTTCGCGCCGGTGGTGCACCCGTCCTTCGGCGAGGGCTACTCCGTGCGCAACTCGCGGTGGCAGGACTACCTGACGCTGAACGTCCAGGCCTGGACGGCGTCCGGCGAGGGGATCGACCACGGCGGCTCGCTCGACTGGGGTTCGGTGCCCACCCACATGTGGCTCTACCAGGGCGACACTCTCATCAAGGAGAACAAGTACAGCTCGGACATGCAGTGGGAGGACGTGCCCGCCGGGAACAAGCCGTACAAGCTGGTTCTGGACGCGTCACGGGATTCGGTCCTGTCCACCCGCACGCACACCGAGTGGGAGTTCTTCTCCGACACCGTGAACAGCGAGTACTTCGAGCCGCTCGCGTTGCTGGAGCTGAACTACCTCGCCCAGACCGACCTCCGGGGCAACCTACCGGCCGGGGCTCGCCAGCCGATCGCTCTCACCGCCGGTCCCCAGGCCGGTGGCGGCGGTGACGCGGTCGGCAAGGTCACCTCGGTCACCCTGGAGGTCTCCTATGACGACGGTGCGACCTGGCAGAAGGTGAGCCTGCGCCTGGAGTCCGGGAAGTGGGCCGGCGAACTGCGGCTGCCGCGTCAGACCGGGTTCGCCTCGGTCCGCGCGACGGCGGTCACCGACGCCGGATACACCATCAAGCAGGAAGTCATCCGGGCCTACGGGATCCGCTGACCCTGTTCGACGGCGGGGTGGGGCCGCGAGGTCCCACCCCGCTCGTGATCACAGCATCATCACAGCTCGCCCAGGGGGTTCCGCGTGCCGCTCGGGGTTCGTATCGTGCGGTCCATGCTCACCGCGCTGGGCCTCGCCGAGGACGAGGAGCGGCTCTACCGCACGCTGGTCACCCTCCCCGGTCCGGTCACCACCGCGGACCTCGAAGCCGGTGCCGGTCTCCCGGCCGCCGTCGTGGCCGGTCTCCTCGGCTCACTCACCGCCCGTGGGCTCGTGCTCTTCGAGGACAACGGGTACGCCGTCGCACCGCCCGCCGTAGCGTTGGGCGCGTTGCTGCGCCAGCAGCGGGACGACCTCCGCTCGGCCGAGACCGAACTCGTGGCGCTGGCCGAGGCCCATCGGCTCGCCACGATCGGGCGTACGGCGGGTGACGTGATCGAGGTGATCACCGGAACCGATGCCGTCCGCCAGCGGTTCGCCCAGGTGCAGCACGCCGCCCGGATCGAGGTCCGGTCCATGGTGGTGCCCAACTCGACCGTGGTGCCGCCGGGGGAGAACTCGGCCGAACCGGTGTCGATGGCCCGCGGCGTGCGCTATCGCGTCATCGTCGACCGGGCCTTCCTGGAGATGGCCGGCGGTCACCAGATCATCGCCGAGGCGCTGGAGGAAGGCGAAGAGGTCCGGTACGTCGACAAGGTGCCGATCAAGATGATCATCGCTGACCGGGAACTAGGCATGCTGCCCCTCCTGCAGGATCAGAACACCGCGCCCGCCTCCGTGCTCGTGCAGGCCAGCGGCGTACTCGACGCCATGATCGCGCTCTATGAAGAGGTCTGGCAGCGCGCCCGGCCGGTGCGCGTACGCCCGGACGCCACGGTCGGCATCGAGGCCGGCGACGAGCTGGAGGACGTCGACCGCCAGATCCTCATGCTGCTGCTGGCCGGGCTAACCGATCACGCCATCGCCGGGAGCCTGGCGCTGTCGGCCCGGACGGTGCAGCGGCGCATCCGGCACCTCATGGATCTGGCCGGGGTGACCACCCGAGTCCAGCTCGGCTTCCACGCCGCCCGCAAGGACTGGGCCTAACCCCCACCCCGTTGATCATGGAGTTAACTGTGGTGTCGGCGGCGTGTCGACACCGGAAACTCCATGATCAACGGGGGTGGAGGCGGTGACTCGGGCGGCCCGGCGGCGTTAAGCCGAGTGAGGCCGATCTTGCGTACGGGGGTTGCGATGCGACGGTTGACCATCTGGATCCTGGCCGCGGCAGTGCTCGGGCTGTCCGCGCCGAGTCTGGCGTACGCGAAGCCCGATGGACGGCATCGGGTGGAAGTCGTCGGCGGAGTCCTGGCCCGTGGCGAGGACTTCCCCTGGGTCGTCCACCTGTCGGTGTCCTGCGCCGGGGCGTTGATCCGGCCGCGGTTCGTGCTCACGGCCGCGCACTGCGCCGGGGCGACCGGGAAGAACACCAAGATCCGGGTGACGGCCGGGGCGTACGACCTCAAGGACCCGCACGCCACCGTGGTGAACAGCGTCTACGTGCATCGGGCGCCCGGTTTCAGCGGCGTCACCGAGGGGCGGGACTGGGCCGTCATCAAGCTGCGCGACCCGCTGAACCTGCCGACGCTCCGGCTCAGCGGAGGCGGCGACGACTTCGGCACGTTCACCATCATGGGCTGGGGGACGACCAGCGAGAACTCGTTCGCGGCCCAGCGCCGGCTGCGGACGGCGAAGGTGCCGCTGGTCGCCGACGCCACCTGCTCCGCCGCGTACGCCGAGGCCGGGTACGAGTTCCGCCCGGACGAGATGATCTGCGCGGGCGACGTCCGCCGTGGCGGCGTGGACACCTGCCAAGGCGACTCCGGCGGCCCGATGGTGAAACGTGCCCGTGACGGGCAGTTCGTCGAGATCGGCATCGTCAGCTTCGGCGTCGGCTGCGCTCGCAAGGCGTACCCGGGGGTCTACACCGAGGTCTCACATTTCGCCGATGCCATCCGGAAGACCATGGACGACCTCGATCGAGTGCCCTAGCGTCTGGGGTATGAGCGACATCGATGTGGCGATCATCGGGGCCGGCCCGACCGGGCTCTTCGCCGCGTACTACGCGGGCTTCCGCGGTCTGTCGACGGTCGTGGTCGACGCCCTGCCCGAGCCCGGCGGCCAGATCACGGCGATGTACCCCGAGAAGCTCATCTTCGATGTCGCCGGCTTCCCCGCCATCCGGGGCCGGGAGCTGGTCGCCAACCTCGTCGAGCAGGCGGCGCAGTACTCGCCGAGCTATCGGCTCGGCGCGCAGGCCGGTGCCCTGACGTACGCGGGGGAGCGGCCGGTCCTCAGCCTCAGCGACGGCGAGTCCTACACCTGCGGTGCGGTGATCATCACCGGTGGGCTCGGGTCGTTCAAGCCCCGCCCGTTGCCCGCCGCCGACGTGTTCACCGGCGAGGGCATCGTCTACTTCGTCCCGCACCTGGCCGACCTGGCCGGGCACGACGTCGTCATCGTCGGCGGCGGCGACTCCGCGTTCGACTGGGCGCTCGCGTTGCACGACATCGCGGCCAGCGTCACCCTGGTGCACCGCCGGGACAAGTTCCGGGCGCACGCCGCCACCGTGGACCGCGTACGCGAGACGGCGGTGAGCATCCTGGTCAACTCGCAGGTGACGAAGATCGTCGGCAACGGAGTCGTCGAGGCGGTCGAGATCAGCGGGCCCGACGGCACGCGTACCCATAAGGCGACGGTGATCGTCGCGGCGCTGGGCTTCACCGCCGACCTGGGCCCGATCGGCACCTGGGGATTGACCCTGGACAAGCGGCACATCACCGTCGATTCCACGATGGCGACGAACCTGCCACGGGTCTTCGCGGCGGGCGACATCGTGGAGTACCCGGGCAAGGTCCGGCTGATCGCGACCGGGTTCGGCGAGGCCGCGACCGCGGTCAACAACGCGGCGGTGGTCGTCAACCCGGAGGCGCATCTGTTCCCCGGCCACTCGTCCGGCGGCTCCGCCGACTAAGCCGCTCGGGCGCCGGAGCCCCGACCCGGCGGTGACGGTGCTAGCGGAGGCCCATGTAGTCGGCCATCTCGGTGAGCTGGTGCTCCAGGATGGCCGCCGGGTCGAGCAGCGGCGGGCCGGAGCGGCCGAACAGCTCGAAGCCGATCGAGCCGAACACCGTCGCCCACGCCGTGAGCAGGCGGAACACGACCGGCTCGGGCAGGCCCGGGAAGAAGGTCTCGCGAAGCCGGGCCACTTCCTCACGAGTCGTGCGGGAAAGCCGCTCGCCGGGGGCCGGCCGCAGTACGCCCGCCGCGACGGCGTCGGCGAGGATCTGCCCGGCCACCCGGATCGGGCGCATCGACGGCTCGACGGTCTCGTCGGGCGCCTTGTAGCCGGGCGCGGGCGGACCGTAGAGCAGCGCCCATTCGGGCTGGTGGGCGTCGGCCCAGGTACGCAGCTCCCGGCCGACGGCGATCCAGCGTCCTCTGTGCTCGTTCGTGGGCACCGAGCCGTCGGCGGCGTCGATCGCGTCGCCCAGCTCGTTGTACGCGTCGATCTGGAGCGCCGTCAGCAGTTCGTCACGGCTGGCGAAGTACCGGTAGACCGCCGAGGAGACCATGCCCAGCTCCCGGGTGACCGCCCGGAGCGAGAGGTTCGTGCCGTCCGACGCGAGATGGCGTTTGGCGATCGACTTGATCTCGGCGATCGTCTCGGCGCGCCCGCGAGTACGGGGTGATGCGGCTGTCATGGTCCACAACCTAGCAGAGCACTGCTCTCAGGCACGTCGGGGAACTCGCGGAATCGCCGCGATTCCCACTGCGACCAGCGTCAATGCGGCACCCGCGAGCGTCGCGGCGTCCAGGTGCTCGCCGCCGGCGGGAGCGACCACGTCGAGCAGGACCGCGCCGCCGACCTGCCCGGCGATCATGCCCAGACCGAGCAACAGGACGCCGATGTGCCGGACCAACGCGGCGGCGATCGCGATGAAGATGATGCCGAGCGTGCCGCCCACGTAGTACCAGGGTTCGCCGGGCAACGACCCGGTCGGCGGACCCTGAACGGCGGACCACACGCCGAAGGTGATCAGCAACGCGGCCGACCCGACCAGGAAGTTGATGAACGTGGTCGCCACGACGCCCTCGGAGACCTGGCGTACGCGGCCGTTCATCGCCTGCTGCCAAGCCGATCCGGCACCGGCGAGCACCGGCAGGATCGCCAGGCCGAGGGCACCGGGCGTACTGAGGCGGCCGGAGACGGCGAGGACGACGGCCGCCACCGTCAACGCGGTGCCCACCGCGCGGGTGAGCGTGATCGGGCGCGGCCCGCCCGGTGCCAGCCCGGCCCGGTCGACGAGCAGGCTGCTCACCGACTGCCCGGCGACGATCGCGACAGTGAACAGGGCTACGCCGAGGGAGCCGACGGTCAATCCCTGGGAGGCCACGAGGAACGCCCCGCAGGCCCCGCCGGCGCACTCCCACCAGCGCAGATCACCCTTGCGCAGCAGGGTGCGTACGCGGGCGAGCCCGGTCCGGGCCGGCTTGAAGAACAGCAGCGCGACCGTCAGGATGATCAGCCCCGTGCCGAACGAGACGACCGCGGCTGCCACTCCACTGTGGAGGCGACCGGCGAGCGCGCCGTTGACCCGGGACTGGGCGGCGACGCCGGCCCCGCCAAGGACGGCGAGCGTGACTCCGCCGAGTCGCGCGTACTTGTTGATCACAGGAAAGTCATAGCGCACCGGGCTCCGCGTCGCCCAACGGGCGTCCGTCGAAGTCGACCACGGAGTAGAGGCTGATCTTCTCCAGCCGGTGGTACGAGTCGATGACCCGGATGGTGCCCGACTTCGACCGCATGACCAGGGACTGCGTGTACGCCGTCCCGGCGCGGTAGCGTACGCCCCGGACCAGGTCGCCCGAGGTGACGCCGGTCGCCACGAAGAAGATGTTCTCGCCGCGGACGAGGTCGTCGGTGGTCAGCACCCGATCCAGGTCGTGCCCGGCGGCCAGCGCCTTCTCCCGCTCGGCCTCGTCCCGGGGCCACAGCTTGGCCTGGATGGCCCCGCCCATGCACTTGAGCGCGCACGCGGCGGTGATGCCCTCCGGCGTACCGCCGATGCCCATCAACACATCCACATCGGACTGATCCCGGGCGGCACTGATCGCGCCGGCGATGTCGCCGTCGCTGATGAACCGGATCCGGGCGCCGGTCTGGCGTACCTCCTCGACGAGCTGGGCGTGCCGGGGCCGGTCGAGGATGCAGACCGTGACGTCGGAGAGGCCCGCCTTCTTGACCTGGGCGATCCGCCGCAGGTTCTCCTTCACGCCGGCGTTGATGTCGATGACGTCGGCGCAGTCCGGGCCGACGGCGAGCTTCTCCATGTAGAAGACGGCGCTCGGGTCGAACATCGCGCCGCGCTCGGCCACCGCTAGCACGGCCAGCGCGTTCGGCATGCCCTTGCTCATCAGCGTGGTGCCGTCGATCGGGTCGACCGCCACGTCCACCTCGGGCCCGGTGCCGTCGCCGACCTGCTCGCCGTTGAACAACATCGGGGCGTTGTCCTTCTCGCCCTCGCCGATCACGACCACGCCCCGCATCGGGAGCGAGTTGATCAGCTTCCGCATGGCGTCCACGGCGGCGCCGTCGCCGCCCTCCTTGTCGCCGCGGCCCACCCAGCGGCCGGCCGACATGGCGGCCGCCTCGGTGACGCGCACGAGATCCAGCGCGAGGTTCCGGTCAAGATCCTGGGGAGTACGCGTACCAGCCATGATTCGCCCTTCCTCGCGGCGCTGCGGGGTTCTTGGGAATGCTGCCATCCTCACATGTCGGCGCCGTGAACGCTCGTTCGGGCCGCACTTTGCCCATGTGTGAGCAGCTTTCGCGGGCGCTGTCATACTGGCCAGCGTGACTAGCAGCCCCGCCACCGACAGTGCGCAAGACGAGGTCACCCAGACGGCCGCCGACGCCGGCAAACGCGTACGCCGTCCCCGGGACATGGCTCTGTCGCTGGCTGTGCTGTTCGTCCCGATCCTGTTGGTTCTCGGGGTCGGGCGCTTCCTCTACGGCGATTCCACGACCGCGACGGTCGACCCGGCGGTCGCCCTGTCCAGTGCGGCCCGGGCCAGCATGTCGCCGATTCCGCAGGGTCAGGTCCCGGACGGCTGGAAAGTGGTCAGCGCGGCCTATCGGGACGGCGTCCTGCGGCTCGGCTATCTGACCGAGGCGGACAAGGGCGTGCAGCTCGTCCAGGGCAGCGGCGACCCGGCCACCTTCGTCCGGACCGAGTTGTCCGCGTCGGCCAAGCAGGACGGCGCGATGGAGATCGCCGGGGCCGACTGGCAGCGCTGGACCGGGCGACCCGGGGAGTCGGCGCTGGTCCGGTCGACCGGGGCGGTCACGGTGATCGTCGTCGGCCCGGTCGGCGAAGCGGATCTGGTGAAACTCGTCACAGCCGCCCGCGCCTAGCCGTTCCAAGCCTGCCGCCCTTGCCGGGGCAGCCCCGCTTACTCGGCGGCGGCGCGAGCGGCGTCGAGGCGGGCCCGAGCGCCGTCCAGCCACTTCTGGCAGACCGCCGCGAGCTCCTCGCCGCGCTCCCAGAGCGACAGCGACTCCTCCAGCGTGTTACCGCCGGTCTCCAGCTTCTCCACCACGGTGGCCAGTTCGGCGCGGGCCTGCTCGTAGGAGAGGGACTCCTCAGTCATTTGCTCACCGTAACGTCCAGCGTCCCGTCGGCGAGCCGCACCCGCAGCGGGTCGCCCGGCGATGCCTCCTGAGCAGCGCGGATGACGTGCCCCTCGGGCGTCTGGAGGATCGCGTAGCCCCGGGCCAGGGTGGCCGACGGGGACAGCGCGCGCAACCGCGCCAGCGTGTGACCCAACTCGGCATCGGCCCTGGTCAGCCGATGATCGACGGTACGCCGCGCGCGCTCCACGGCGGTGGTGACCTCATCGGCGAGCCGGTCGATCAGCGCCGTCGGCCGGGCCAGGCTGGGCCGTGACCGCACGGCGTCGAGCCGATGCTGCTCCCGGTCGATCCGGTTGCGGACGGCCCGGTCGAGCCGGCCCAGCGTCACGTTGAGCCCGCGCTGCTCCTCGGACAGGTCCGGCACGACTCGCTTGGCAGCGTCGGTGGGCGTCGACGCCCGCACGTCCGCGACGTAGTCCACCAGCGGAGTGTCGGGCTCGTGACCGATCGCCGAGATCACCGGCGTCCGGCACGCGAACACCGCCCGGCACAACGCCTCGTCGGAGAAGGGCAGCAGGTCCTCGAACGAGCCGCCGCCCCGGGCCAGGATGATCACGTCCACCGAGTCGTCCCGGTCGAGCGCCTGTAGCGCGCCCACGATGTCGGTGACCGCGTTGACGCCCTGCACCGCCACGCTGACCACGCGGAAGTCGATCGCCGGCCAGCGGCGCTGGGCGTTGGTCAGCACGTCTCGCTCGGCCGCGCTGCCCCGGCCGGTGATCAGGCCGACCCGCTGCGGGAGGAACGGCGGACGGCGTTTGCGCCGGGGATCGAACAGCCCCTCGGCCTCCAGCAGTTTGCGCAGCTGCTCGATCCGCGCCTTCAGCTCGCCCTCGCCGACCTGGCGGATCTCGTCGGCGCGCAGGGACAGGGTGCCGCGCGTCGCGTACCACTCGGGCTTGGCGTGGACGACCACCCGGGCGCCGTCGGTGAGCGCCGGGGCGACCACATCCCGCGGGGCTGTCACCGTAAGGCTGATATCCGCGGACGAATCGCGGAGGGTGAGAAAGACGGTGCTCATTCCCGGACGCCGCCCGATCTGGGCGATTTGTCCGTCTATCCAGAGCCAGCCGAGGCGTCCGATCCACTGGCCGATGTTGTGGCTCACCTTACGTACCGGCCACGGTTCCTCAGGGCTGCTCGTCACGGGCACAGCCTAAGATGGTCGGGTGACAACTCCTCGCAAGCGCGTCCTTCTGGCCAAGCCCCGCGGCTACTGCGCGGGGGTCGACCGCGCGGTCCAGACCGTCGAGCGCGCGCTGGAGACCTACGGGGCGCCCATCTACGTCCGCAAACAGATCGTGCACAACAAGCACGTCGTCAGCGAGCTGGAGAAGCGCGGCGCGATCTTCGTCGAGGAGAACGAGGAGGTCCCCGAGGGGGCCACCGTCATCTTCTCGGCTCACGGCGTCGCCCCGGTCGTCTACGAGGAGGCCAAGGAGCGCAACCTCCGCGCGATCGACGCGACCTGCCCGCTGGTCACCAAGGTGCACCACGAGGCCCGCCGGTTCGCCGCCGACGACTACGACATCCTGCTCATCGGTCACGAGGGGCACGAGGAGGTCATCGGCACCTCGGGCGAGGCCCCCCAGCACATCCAGCTGGTGGACGGCCCCGACGGCGTCGACAAGGTGACCGTCCGGGACCCGAGCAAGGTCGTCTGGCTGTCGCAGACCACCCTCAGCGTCGACGAGACCCTGGAGACGGTCGCCCGGCTCAAGCAGAAGCTCCCGCTGCTCCAGTCGCCCCCCAGCGACGACATCTGCTACGCCACGCAGAACCGGCAGCAGGTCGTGAAGCAGATCGCGGCCGAGTGCGACGTCGTGATCGTCGTCGGCTCGCGCAACTCCTCCAACTCCGTCCGCCTCGTCGAGGTGGCCGTGGACGCCGGCGCCCGCGCCGGATACCTGGTCGACTTCGCGCACGAGATCCAGGACGAGTGGCTGGAGGGCGCGACCACGGTCGGCCTCTCGTCCGGGGCCAGCGTCCCGGAGGACCTCGTCCAGGACGTCATCTCGCACCTGGCCGCCCGCGGGTTCGATCAGCTCGAGGAGATCCTCGCCGCCGAGGAGCGGCTGGTCTTCTCGCTGCCGCAGGAGCTCAAGCGCGACATGAAGGCCGCCGCCGCCCAGCGCTGACGATCACTCCGCGCGGCCGGGGGCGTCGTCGGGGAGGGCGACCAACTCGGGCGCTTGGAGCTGCCGGGGCGCGAGTTCGACGACGGCGATCTCCGGCAGCGGCGTGTCCGCGACGCCCAGCTCGGCGAGCTGCCGCGCGGTCACGAGCGTCTGCCGCTCCAGCGAGCCGACGGTCGCGTTGAACGCGTCCACCGACCCCTTGAGCGAGTTGCCCAGCCGGGTCAGGTGGTTGCCGAGCGTACCGAGCCGGTTGTAGAGGCGTTTGGCGAGTTCCTGCACCTTCACGGCGTCCCGGGCCAGCGCCTCCGACCGCCACGAGTACGCGATCGTTCGCAGCATCGCGACGAGGGTCGCCGGGGTGGCGAGCACGATGTCGCGGCTGAACGCGTACTCCAGCAGGGTCGGGTCGCGTTGCAGGGCGGCGTCGAGGAACGGGTCGGCCGGGACGAACAGCACGACGAACTCCGGGGTCTGCACGAACGCCTTCCAGTACCCCTTGGCCGACAGCGCGTCCACATGAGACCGAAGGGCGCGGGCGTGGGCGTCGAGGTAGGTGTCGCGCTGGCGGGCGTCGCGCGCTTCCATCGCCGTCAGGTACGAGTCGAACGGAGCCTTGCTGTCGACGACGACCGACCGTCCACCATGGAGGCTGACCACCAGGTCGGGCCGCACCACGCCGTCGTCGGTCGTGCTCGTGACCTGCTCGGCGAAGTCGCAGTGCTCCAGCATCCCGGCCGCCTCGACGATCCGGCGCAGCTGATGCTCGCCCCACCGGCCGCGTACCTGGGGTGCCCGCAGGGCCGCGACCAGCTGCGACGTCTCCGACCGCAGCTTGGTCGAGACGTCGGAGACCAGCTGCAACTCGGTCCGCAGGGAGGCGTACGCGTCGACCCGGTCCTTCTCCAGCAGCGCGACCTGCTCCTCGTAGCGGCGCAACGTCTCGTGCAACGGCGCGACCGCGCGCGAGACCGCCTCGTGGGACTGCAAAGTCGCCTCGTAGGTCAGCGCTTTCAACGACTGTTCCAGCCGCGCCTCGCCGGCCTGGGTCGCGTCGAGGGTGGCGCGCAGCGTCGCGATCTCGGTCACCGCCCGGCCCTTCGCCGCCAGCCACCCCAAGGCGCCACCGGCCAGCAGACAGATCAGGGCGAGCGCGACGGTCTCCACGCTCGGCAGGATAGCTCCGGCATGCGCGCGGCCCGCGCAATTGTGGCGGGCCGCGCGATTCTTTCAGGGGTATGCCGAAAGCGAAGTGAGCCGCGGCAAGCCGCGCTACCGGACGTGGGTGATGCGCACCCGGTCCGTGTCGTCGAGCCGGTAGCCGAAACCGTGCACGGTGGCGATCGTCGGGCCGAACCCGGCCAGCTTCACGCGCACGCGCCGGACGTGCACGTCGACCGTGCGCTCGCCGCTGAACTCGTGGCCCCAGACCGACCGGAGCAGTTGCAGGCGGGTGAAGCAGATCCCGGCGTGCTCGGTCAGGAAGAGCAGCAGGTCGAACTCGCGGCGGGTGAACCGGATCGGCACGCCCAGCAGGGTCGCGGTGCGAGCGTCGACGTTGAGCTCGAGTTCGGTCGTGATGGCGGCGGTGGCCTCCGGAGGGGCGACGAGTGTGCTCATGCGGCTCAGCCTAACCCTATTATTCCTACCTGTCTAGTAGGACATCTCGGCTACTTCTGTTCGTGCTGCAGTAGTTCTCGCTTCACATCCAGGCCCCAGAGGTAGCCGCCGAGGCTGCCGTCGGTCCGCAGGATGCGGTGACACGGCACGAAGAGCGCGGCCGCGTTGGTCGCGCAGGCGCTCGCCGCGGCCCGGATCGCCCGGGGGTTGCCGGACAGCTCAGCGAACCGCGTGTACGTGATCGGGTCGTGCACTTCCCGGAGGACTTTCCAGGCCTGGCTGCGGAACGGCGAGCCGATCTGGCGTACCTGGATCTCGTCGATCGCGGCGACATCCCCGGCGAAGTACGCGTCGACCGCCGCCCGGATCGGGCCGGGATCCGGCCGGTACATCCCATGCAGGGACGGATGCACGTTGCGGCGCAGGGCGCCTTCGTCGACCGTGAAGCCCGACGCCAGCACGACCGGGCCGTCGGCGAGCACCGAGAACGGGCCGAGCGGAGTGTCCATTGTGAGCACTTGCAGAACCTTCCTAGAGAGCGGCCCGCCACAGGCGCAGCTGGGCATAGGAGCGCCACGGCCGCCAGCGTTCGGCGTACGCCGTCAGCTCGTCGGGCGCGGTCGGCAGACCGAGCGCGGCGGCGCCGTGCCGGGTGCCGAGATCCGTCGAGAGCAGCACATCGGGGTCGCCGAGCGCCCGCATCAGGACGTAGTCGGCGGTCCACGGGCCGATCCCGGGCAGTGCCAGCAACGCCGCCCGGGCCTCGTCCCGGTCGGCGCCCAGGGACAGGTCGATCTCGGCCCGGGCCAGCGCCCGCAACGTCTCCCGGCGACGGACGGGCATCGCGAACGCCTCGTCCGGCAGCTCGGCCAGCTCCGCCGGACTGGGGAACAGCCCGTCCCGGCAGAGCTTGGCGAGCACCGTCCGGGCCCCGGCGACGCTGATCTGCTGCCCGACGACGGCCCGGACGGCCGCTTCGAAGCCGTCGACCGCCCGCGGTACGCGTACCCCTGGGAAAGCCTGGATCTGCGCGGCGAAGGCGGGGTCGGCGGCGAGCGCGGCGTCGATGGCGTCCGGGTCGGCGTCGAGGTCGAGCAGGCGGCGCAACCGGGCCACGGCGGGGGCCAGGTCGCGGGCGTCCGCGAGGCGGAGCATGGCCGCGACATGCCCCTCGGCCGGCTGGACCGCGACCTCGGCGCGACCGTGCGGCAGCCGGAGATTGCGCCGGTAGACGGTTCCGTCATAGGTCTCGACCCCGGTCACCGCGCGGTCGCCGAGGAAGCGCAGCAGCCCGGCGACGTCCATCGGCGGCCGGTACGCCAGCTTCAGCCGGATCTCCCCGGACAGCATCCGGGTCGGGCGGCGCAACTGCGACGGCGGGCAGCCGTAGACCTCGTGCATCGTCTCGTTGAACTGGCGCACACTGCCGAACCCGGCGGCGAACGCGATCTCCGCGAGCCCGAGCGCGGTCGACTCGATGAGCGTCCGCGCCGTCTGCGCCCGCTGCGTCCGGGCCAGCGCGAGCGGTCCCGCGCCGAGTTCACCGGTCAGCAGCCGGTGCAGCTGCCGCTCCGAATAGCCGAGCCGAGACGCCAACCCCGGTACGCCCTCCCGGTCCACCACGCCGTCGGCGATCAGCCGGATGCTGCGGGCGGTGACGTCCGCCCGGAGGTCCCAGCGGGCCGAACCCGGCACGGCGTCGGGCAGGCACCGGCGGCAGGCCCGGAAACCGGCCTTGGTCGCCGCGGCCGGGCTGGGGAAGAAGCGCACGTTCTGAGGTTTCGGCGTACGCGCGGGGCAGCTCGGACGGCAGAAGATGCCGGTCGAGGTCACCCCGAACCAGAAGTCCCCGTCGAACCGGCGATCCCGCCCGGCGATGACGCGATAGAGGTCCACGCGTCGAGTCTGCCTCAGGCGTACGACACTCGGCTGGCGGGATTCGGACGCCGTTCGGGAGGGGGCAGCCGGGACGCGTCCGCGACATCAGCGGTGGGATCACACGCCGTTCGGGGGGGCGGCGGTGGGACGTCGCGGACGCGGCCCGGCTGCGTTTCAGGAGGGGCTCATCTCCCTCGGTCTCCGCCGGGCGGCGTCCACTGCCCGCCCGGGCCTTCCGGCGTACTGGACTGGGTGGGCACGCCGGGCGTCTGCGACGGCGGCGGCGACTGCTGACCGCTCGGCCGGTCCGACGGCCACGACGACGGCCACATCGACCGCTCCGGCCCGCCCCAGGGCGACCGGGAGGGCGTCGGATGCGGCGTCGGCCAGCCCGTCGCCTGGGGGCGGGGCGAGCCGGAGGGGCTTTCGGCGTATCGCTGGCAGAAAGTCTCGACCCGGTCGGCGCCGGCCTGGTCCACGAGCTGGCGGAACTCGGGCCGGTCGAGGGCCTCGTGGCGGGCCTCGCGCGACAGGCCCAGCCAGCGACGGCATTGCGTCGGAAGATCGAAGGTGCGGCGGTTGGGCACCGAGCCGCCCGTAGGGCGCTCGGCGTGCGCGGCGATGTTGAAGCCGAACCGCTGCGGCAGCGCGCCGGCCGTGGCGGCCACCGCGACGCCGCTCGTCGCGAGAACTGCCGCGCAGATCACGCCGACGCGACGGACCGCCCGGCGGCGCGTATGGGTACGGCGGCGCTCGCGGAAGGCCTCGACCGCGGCCTCCTCGCCGGCCCGCTCGCCGTCATGCGCGGGCGCGTGGACGGCCGCCAGGATCGCGGCCAGACGCTCGGTGGGAGTGCTCATCTCACCTCATCCAGCGTCACCGGGGCCAGAGCTGTTACATCCCCGTCGTCCAGTCGCTCCCGCAGGGTGCGCAATCCCCGATGTGTGGCAGTACGCACAGCGCCTGGGCGTTTGCGCATGATGTTCCCGGTCGCGGCGGCGTCGAAGCCGAACAGGACCCGCAGAATGATCGCCTCAGCCTGCTCCCGTGGCAGCGTCGCGATCAACTCGATCGCCTGATAGGTCGTGATCCGATCCACCGCGCTCACCGCCGTGTCGGCCGGATCGGCCACCCCGATGAACTCCGTCACCGGCAACGGCACCGCCGGCCTTCGCTGCTGCCGTCGCAGCAGGTCAAGCGCCCGATTCCGAGCGATGGTGACCGCCCAGCCGCGGAAATCGGACCAGCCGCCCCGAAACCGGTCGAGATCCCGGACGATCTGCAGCCACGCCTCGGCCGAGACGTCCTCGGCCTCCGCACCCACCAAAGTGGTCAGATAACGGAGCAGATCCGGCTGCAAAGCCCGGTAGACCAACCGGAACGCCGCCTCGTCGCCCTCGCGCGCCGAGCGCAGGACGTCGTCGTACCCGACTGGGTCGTCCACGGAACGCTCCTCGGCACAGTGCTGCACATCGCACCAGCGCTGGCGGCGCTGCGAGCGTTACTGCTACCGCCCCAACCTCAACGTTCCCTCCCCGCGCCCGCTCCCTCCCCGCGCCCGCTCCCTCCCCGCGCCCCGCGCCTCGCCCCGTTGATCATGGAGTTAACTGTGGTGTCGACGGTGTGTCGTGGGGGC
>NZ_JBFBAZ010000105.1:0-28440 GCF_040682475.1 Hamadaea sp. NPDC051192 | reverse complement strand
CGCAGGGACAACACCGGCGCCACGCACGAGTCGCCGTCCGCGAAGATCTCGGTCCATTCGGCCCTGGTACGCCCAGCGAACGCCGTCCGGAGTCGTTCCCGCAGTTCCGGCCAGCGCCCGGCGTCGTATTGGAGGTCGACGAGGTCGGGCTGCCCGAGTCGCTGAGCGAACTCGGCGAAGAATCGGGGCTCCAGCGGGCCGACCGCCAGGTGCTCGCCGTCCGCCGTCGCGTACACGTCGTAGAAGGGCGCGCCCGAGTCGAGCAGGTTGACCCCGCGTTCGTCCCGCCACGCCCCGCCGGCCAGCAGGCCCCAGGTGAGCGTGTTCAGGTGGGCCGCGCCGTCCACGATGGCGGCGTCGACGACCTGGCCCCGGCCGCTGCGTTCGGCTTCCCAGAGCGCGGCGAGCAGCCCGGTCGCCAGGTAGAGCGCGCCGCCGCCGAAGTCGCCGAGCAGGTTCAGCGGGATCTGCGGCGGGCCGCCGGCTCGGCCGATGCCGTGCAGCACCCCGGTCAACGCCAGATAGGTGAGGTCGTGCCCCGCGGTCTGCGCCCGCGGGCCCTCCTGGCCCCAGCCGGTCATCCGCCCGTACACCAGCTTCGGCTGCCGGGCCAGGCACACGTCGGGGCCGAGCCCGAGCCGTTCGGCGACGCCGGGCCGGTAGCCCTCGATGAGCAGGTCGGCCTTCGCGATCAACTGCAACGCGACGTCGAGATCCCGCGGTTCCTTGAGGTCCAGCGCGATCGACCGCTTGCCCCGGTTGAGCAGGTCATGGTCGGGGTCGACCGGCGAGGACGGCGTACTGCGGTCGATCCGGACGACGTCGGCCCCGAGGTCGGCCAGGTGCATGGCGCAGAACGGGCCGGGGCCGAGCCCGGCCAGCTCCACGACGCGTACGCCGGCCAGCGGCCCCGGCACGCGTCAGGCCTTCGTGTAGAGCGTGACGACGGCCGCGCCGCCGAGCCCGATGTTGTGCTGCAACGCCGCGCGTACGCCGTCGACCTGCCGGGGACCGGCCTGGCCGCGCAGCTGCCAGGTCAGCTCGGCGCACTGGGCCAGTCCGGTCGCGCCCAGCGGATGCCCCTTCGAGATGAGCCCACCGGACGGGTTGACCACCCAGCGACCCCCGTACGTGGTGGCGCCGGAGTCGATCAGCGACCCGCCCTCGCCCTCGCCGCACAGGCCGAGCGCCTCGTAGCTGAGCAGCTCGTTGGTCGAGAAGCAGTCGTGCAGCTCGACGACCTGTACGTCCTGGGGTCCGAGCCCGGCCGTGTCGTACGCCTTCCGCGCGGCCAGCCGGGTCATGTCCGCCCCGACGACGCTGATGGCGCTGCGGTCTTCGAAGGTGGCGGGCGTGTCGGTCACCATGTGCTGGGCGGCGATCCGCACGGCGCGGTCGCCCAGCCCGTGCTGGTCGACGAACCGCTCGCTGGCCAGCACGGCCGCGGCCGATCCGTCCGAGGTCGGCGAGCACTGGAGCTTCGTCAGCGGCTCGGAGATCATCTTGGACTCCAGGATCTGGTCCAGCGTGTAGACGTCCTGGAACTGAGCGTACGGATTGTTCGCCGAGTGCCGGTGGTTCTTCTCGGCGATCCGGGCGAACTGCTCGGCCGTGGTGCCGTACTTGGCCATGTGCTCGCGTCCGGCGTTGCCGAACAGCTGGGCGGCGTACGGCGCGGTCGTCGGCTCGTAGAGTTCGGCCTGGGCGGCCAGGTGCCGCATCAGCGGGGGCTCCCGATCGCCGAAGGCCATCGTCAGCGAGCCCTTCTGCATCTTCTCGAACCCGACCGCCAGTACGCAGTCGGCGAGCCCGCCCGCGATCAGCTGTCGCCCGAGGAACAACGCGGTCGAGCCGGTCGAACAGTTGTTGTTGACGTTGCTGATCGGGATGCCGGTCAGGCCCAGCTCGTAGAGGCCCCGCTGGCCGCTGGTGGAGTCGCCGTAGACGTAGCCGGCGATCGCCTGCTCGATCTGCGCGTACTCGACACCCGCGTCGGCCAGCGCCGCTCGGCCCGCCTCCCGCACCAACTGCGGGTAGTCGACGTCGTCGCCCTGCGCGTCGACGCTGCCGGGCTTGCGGAACGGCGTCATCCCGACGCCGACGACATAGACGTTTTGGCTCACGATCAAAGGTTACTCGTGGGTACATCCGCGCGCCACAGCGCGTACACGGCGAGCCCGGCCGTCACGACCAGCGGCGCGCCGTCCCGCACGAGCCCGTCGCCGTCGAGCATCAGCCAGCACAACGGCAGTTGTACGGCCAACGCCGCCACGGTGAGCAGGATGACCACCGGGCGCGGCCAGCGCTTACCCCGGAGCAGGAAGAACGTCACGATCCCCATCAGGTAGCTCATCCCGAGGGCGGCGACGAACCAGACGACGATCAGCGGCACGAGGGTCACCCGGCCGTCGAGGACGAGCCCGATCGCGACGATCGCCGGAACCAGCATCAGCGGCCCGTACGCGAGCCCGGCGACCCGGGCGGTGAGCAGCCACCCCGATACCGGCGGGCGTTTCGGCGCGACCTGCTGAAGGGAGAACCCGTTGCGATCCATCACGATGCGCCGGGGATGCTGCCGCAGATGCGTGTCCAGTTCCGCCGACCGGTAGAGCAGCACCAGGACGGCGGCGCACAGGACCGACAGCGCCACGAACCCCAGTACGCCCGGCGTGGTGGGCAGCCCCTGTTTCGGCAGGATCAGCCGGGCGACCGCGAACAACGTCGTCACGCAGAGGATGAGCCCGAACGGGCGGGCGCTGGCCCGGCCCAGCCGCACCTGGCGGATCAGCAGCAGGAAGCCCAGCGAGCGGAGCAAAGCCCAGCCGGTACGCACCGCCAGACCCCAGTCGCCGCCTTGTGCGTACCACCAGATGAGCATCTCGACCACGACGGTGGCGAGCGCGGTCACGGCGAGCAACCACTGCAGGAGGCGGACCATGCGCCCGAAGATACTTCAGCTCCGGCAGCCGGAGTCGCCCGCCGGAGTCGCCCGTGGGACTTGAGCGTCGCCGCCGATCAGAGCAGGCCCCGGGTCATGGCGGTGGTCACTGCGGCGGTGCGGTCGTCGACGTCGAGCTTGCTGAAGACCCGAAGCAGGTGGGTCTTCACGGTCGCCTCCGAGATGTGCAGCTCCCGGCCGATGTCACCGTTGGTCAGGCCGCGCGCCACCAGCCTCAGGACCTCCGCCTCGCGGGCCGACAGCCCGGGCTGGACCGGTTGGCGCACTTGGCGCAGCAGGCGTCCGGCGACGGCCGGAGCGAGGACGGTCTCGCCCCGGGCGGCTCCGCGTACGGCGCTGGCCAGCTCCGCCGGGGCGGCGTCCTTGAGCAGGTAGCCCGATGCGCCCGCCTCGACCGCACGCAGGATGTCGGCGTCGCTCTCATACGTCGTGAGCACCACGACCCGGCTGCGCGAGCCTCCGCGCAGGATCTTCTCGGTCGCGGTGGCTCCGTCGCCGCCCGGCATCCGGAGATCCATCAGGATGACGTCAGGGGTGAGCGCGGCCGCCGCGGTGATCGCCTCCGGGCCGGACGCCGCTTCGCCGACGACTCGCAGGTCCGGCTCCGCCTCCAGCATTCCGCGGAGTCCGGCCCGGACGACGGGGTGGTCGTCCACGAGCAGGACGGTGATCATGCGCGTACCTCCAGCGTGAGCGTGCAGCCGCGGCCCGGCGCGCTGTCCACTGTGAGCAGTCCGTCGATCTGCGCCGCCCGGCCTATCATGCCGTCGAGTCCGAATCCGGTGCGGGCGCCTGCCGGGTCGAAGCCCCGGCCGTCGTCTCGGACGGTCAACGTCACGCGTTCGGCGGTGTAAGCGAGCGTCACGGCCACAGAGGTCGCGCTCGCGTGACGGCGGACGTTGGTGAGCGCTTCCTGCGCGGCCCGGAGCAGCACCACCTCGCAGGCGGTCGGCAGGGGAGCGGGGTCGCCACTCACGGCGTACGCGACGGCGACGCCGGTCTCCTCCGCGAGCCGGTCGGCCTGACGGCGTATCGCCTGGTCCAGCGAGGCCGAGTGGAGGGCGACCGGCGCCAGGGCGGCGATCAGCGCCCGAGACTCGGCCAGATTGTCCCGGGCGGTACGCACCGCGAGGTCGACATGTTCGCGGGCGCGGGCCGGATCGCGGTCGAGTTCCGGGCCGGCCGCCTGCAGCAGGGTGATGATGCTGGTGAAGCCCTGGGCGAGGGTGTCGTGGATCTCCCCGGCGAGCCGGGAGCGTTCCTCGGCCACGCCCGCGAGACGGGACAGCCGCGCCACCTCGGCCCGGCTGGCCTCCAGCTCTCCGATCAACGCCAGCCGCTCCTCGCTCTGCTTGATCACCCGGACGATGAAGACGCCCATCAGCACGGACAACGCCATGCCGAAGACCGCCATGATCATCGTGGTGCGCGTGTCGGCAGGGTCTGTCCTGCCGATCAGCGCCGCCGCGACGGGCACCAGATTGGCCCCGATCGCGCCCGCTATCGCCTGGCCGAGCGGCAGGCTCATGAACATCAGCGGCGACAGCGCGAAGTTGATGTACGCCGCGATCGGCACCGCCGTGACCGCGGCGGCCGCGAGCACGAGTTGCACCCCGATGAACGGCCACATCCGCCGTCCCTCGGTGTCCCGCATGACGAGCGGCCGGCCCCACCAGACGTAACACGCCGCCATCGCGGTCAGGGCGACGGCGGCCAGCCCGGCCCGGACCGCCGTCCCGGCGCTGTGACCGATGGCCACCAGCACCAGGACGACGGCGTATCCGATCGCGAAGTAGACGTCCCAGACCCGCAGGCTCGTGTACCAGGACTGCGAGCCGTTCATCGATCCTCGGTCCACCGGAACGTCAGTAGGCACGCGGCCAATCCGACCACACACCAGGCCCCCAGCACGAGAGCCGTCCGGCCGGGCTCCCAGCCGCCGGTCATCTCGTGCGCGGCCATCGAGTCCGGCAGGAAGACCGACCGGAAACCCTGGCCCATCCACTTGACCGGGAAGAAGGACGCGATCGTCACCATCCACTGCGGAAGCATCGTGATCGGGTGCACGAAGATCCCGGAGAGGAACTGGAGCGCGACGACCGGCACGTTCAGCACCACGCCCGCGCTGCGCGACGAGCGTACGAGGGAACTGGCGGTGACGCCCATCGCCGTGCAGGCCACGATGGACAGGGCCAGCACCCAGGAGAAGGTCAGCCAGCGCCCGGGCTCGTCCGGCAGCGGCATGTCGAAGACGGCCACGCCCACGCCCAGCATCAGCGCGACCTCGGCCACGGTGGCGACCGCCACGACGGTGAGCTTGCCGATGAAGTACGCCAGAACGGTCATCGGCGTACCGCGCAGCCGCTTGAGGGTGCCGTCCTCGCGGTCGGCCGAGATGCCGACGCCCATCGTGATGAACGCCGTCGAGATGATCCCGTACGCGATCATGCTGGCCGAGAAGACCTGTGCCGCCGACGCCTCCGAATGCTCGCCGTAGGAGTCCTTGAAGATCGATCCGAGCAGGACGAGCAGCAGGGCCGGGAAGATCAGGCTGAACCCGACGGCCTCCCGGCTCCGCAGGAACTGGCGCAGTTCGACCGCGCCCCGGGCCAGGCCCAGGCGGCCGCTGGAGGGCAGGGCGACAGTGCTCATCGGGCTTCTCCGATCAGGCTCAGGTAGGTGTCCTCGAGGGTGGGCCGGGTAACGGTGAGGTCGTCGAGCGCGCCCGCTGCGGAGCGCTGCGCGATGAAGGCGGCCGGATCGGCGGTGTGCTCGACATGGCGGCCCCGGCCGTCGCTCCACGTGACCGTGGCCAGTCGCGCCTCGCGGCCGCCGATCGAACCGGGTGTGCCCTCGGCGACGATCCGACCGGCGGCGATCACCGCCAGCCGGTCGGCCAGCACCTCGGCTTCCTCCAGGTAGTGCGTGGTGAGCAGGATCGTCGTGCCCTCGCTGCTGAGCAGCCGGATGAGCTCCCAGAATCGGCGGCGGGCCGCCGGGTCGAAGCCGGTCGTCGGCTCGTCGAGGAAGAGCAGCTCCGGGCGGCCTACGATGCCGACCGCCACGTCGAGGCGGCGGCGCTGCCCGCCTGACAGGGTGCGTACGCGGGACTTCGTCTGCTCGGTCAGGCCGACGAGGTCGACTACTTCGCCGACCAGGCGGGGGGCCGGGTAGCAGGCCGCGAAGTGGCGTACCGCCTCGGCGACGGTCAGGTCGGCGAGGTCGTGCACGGACTGCGCGACGATGCCGATCCGTGCCCGCCAGGCCCGGCCGGCCGTCTCCGGATCCTCGCCGAGGACGCTGACCTCGCCGCCCGACCGCCGACGGTGGCCCTCCAGGATCTCCACCGTGGTGGTCTTGCCCGCCCCGTTCGGGCCGAGCAGGGCGAATACCTCGCCCGAGTCGACGGCCAGGTCGAGTCCGTCGACCGCCGCCCGGCCGGCGTACGCCTTGCGCAAGCCGCGAACCGTGATGGTTTTCGTCATGCTCTCCAGCGTCGCCGCCCGATCGGGTTCGGCGGGACGACCGGGAGACGTAACTCGGGTGTCCACCGACCGGTGGACACCCGAGGATTCGGGGCTGTCTTACTACAGTGGACGATTGTGATCGTCTCGCGGCAGCGCCGAACCCGGCTGAGCCGATCGGGACTGGTAGGTCGTGCCCCGGTCCTCCACGAGGCCGCCCTCGACGCTGCCGCGCCAGGCGCCGGTCTCGCTGCCCCGGTCCTCGATGAACTCCTTGAAGTTCTCGAGGTCCTCCTTGACGTGATGGCCGACCATCCCCGTCTTGTCCGCGAGGGTCTCGACGAAGCCCTCCGGCTCCAGATCCAGCTGCGCCGTCACCCGGGTGTGGTCGGCGTCGATCGGCTGGAAGGAGACCATGCCGCCCTGGCGGGTGCCACTGGTCGACCTCCAGGCCACCCGGCGGTCCGGCTGCTGTTCGGTGATCTGCGCGTCGAACTCCCGGCGTACCCCGTTGATCTCCACCGTCCAGTGGGTCAGGGTGTCGTTGATCTGCCGGACCTCCTTGACCCGCTTCATGAACTTGGGGAACTGTTCGAACTGGGTCCATTGGTTGTACGCGGTGTGGACCGGCACCGCGACTTCCACGGTCTCGGTCTGGCTGGTCATGCCGGCTCCTTTCGGTCGTCCAACCGGCCAGGCCACCTTCGCGATGGCGCGTTTGGCCTCGTCGAACCCGGGTACCGCAGCGCTCGCTCCATGGAGTACGGAGGTGTGTGCGATGAGCGGTGTTCCGCTGCCGGGGCTCGAGGAACTCCTCGACGAGATCTACGTCGCCGACGAGCGGGTGACCCGGGACGAGATCGTCCGCCGGGCCACCGCCGCGGACCTGCCCGCCGAGACGCTCAGCCGACTCGACGCGCTGCCCGAGGGCGAATACGAACGCGACGAGGTGGCCGAGTCGATCCGGCTGATGTCCGCCGAGCGTGACGCTTGACCGGTTGTCTATGCCATGCCGGACAACTACCCGGACGGCGCGCGGGTATGCGTATGCCGGCCGGGAATCTGGCGAATCCGCCCCGATGCGGCAGTCGCGGCCCTAGCATCGGAAGCGCCCGGAGTCCGCGGGGGACCTGGGCGTACGGGGGTTGACATGGGCATCTCGGACAAGATCGCGGACGCTGTCGACAAGGTCTCCGACAAGGTCGGCGGCGACGACAAGCTGAAGGAACACGTCGACACCGCGGCCGACAAGGCCGACGACGCGACGGGCGGGAAGGCGTCCGGCGGCATCGACAAGGCAGCCGACGCCGCCAAGGACGTCATCGACAAGTAAGCGGTCTCGTTCGAGAGGGCGGCGCGCTGCGGCGGGCCGCCCTCTCTGCTCTCCGGGCGCCCCTCTCCGCGCCACCGGGTGTCATCGAGCCCGGGTGACCTGCTTGGGTGTCAGCGGGCGCGGGCGTCGAGGCGCAGCGACTGCCATGAGCCGTCGGCCGCCCAGCCGCCGTCCACCGACAGCGTCACGCCGTTGACGAACGCGCTGCGCCGCGGATCGGCCAGGAAGGCGACCGCCTGCGCGACGTCGTCCGGGGTGGCGAACCGGCCCAGCGGCACGTGGTCGACGATGTCCCCGTCGCCGTACGCGCCCTCGCCCTGCGACGCGTCGTCCATCGGAGTCTTCACCCAGCCGGGACACACCGCGTTGACGCGTACGCCGCGGCCGCCCCACTCGACGGCCAGCGTCCGGGTGAGCCCGATCAGCCCGTGTTTGCTCGCGTTGTACGCCGCCCGGTCGGCGACGCCGAACAGGCCCGCCACCGACGCGATGTTCACTATGGACCCCGCGCCCGCGGCCAGCATCTGCCGGCCGAACGACTGGCAGAGCAGGAACGGCCCGGTCAGGTTCACGTCGACGACCTGCCGCCACAGCGCCGCCGGAGTCTCCTCGGCCGGGCTGATGCAGGCGATGCCGGCGTTGTTGACCAGGACGTCGATCCGGCCGTAGCGCTCGTTGACCGCGCCGGCGTACGCCGCCACGTCCGCCTCGTTCGTGACGTCGCCGGTGAGGGTCAGCGCGTCCGGGAACGCGGTGACCTCCTGCCGGTCCAGCAGGGCGAGCCGGAACCCGGCCGCCTGGAGGACTTCGGCGATCCGGGCGCCGATGCCTTGCGCCGCACCGGTTATCGCGGCGACCGGCGCGTCCGGCCGGTCCGGGGGTGGTGTCGTCATGACGTCACCTTAAGCGGTGTCGCGCGGCGTCCGGGTTTGCTCGTCAGACCCACCGGGTAGCGTCAGCGCCGATGAGATCACTTCTGTCGTTCCCCCCGTTTCACCTGCTGCACTCGTTCCGGTTGCGCCGCGCCGCACGGCAGGTGTTCGGCTGGCGCCGTCTGCGTGACGGGCAGCTGGCCGCGATGCGGTCGATCATGTCGGGCCGTGACACCCTCGTGGTGCTGCCCACCGGGGCGGGGAAGTCCGCCGTCTACCAGATTCCGGCGACCCTGCTGCCCGGCCCGACGATCGTCATCTCGCCGCTGCTGGCCTTGCAGCAGGACCAGCTCGCGTCGCTGAACGATCGCGGGGTTCCGCAGTTGCGCGCGGTGCGCATCAGCTCGGCCGAGACGCCGACGCAGCAGGCGGCCGCCCTGGCCGAGGTGCGTGAGGGCCGGGCCCGGTTCCTGTTCACCACGCCGGAGCAACTGGCCGATCCGGAGCGGGCACGGCAGGTGCGCGAGCTGAAGCCGTCGCTCGTCGCCGTCGACGAGGCGCACTGCCTGTCGGCCTGGGGCTACGACTTCCGGCCGGACTATCTCGGGCTCGGCCGGTTCATCGCCGATCTCGGGCGGCCGCCGGTGGTGGCGCTGACGGCGACCGCCTCGCCGCCGGTCAGGGAGGACATCGCGACGCGGCTGGACCTCCGCCGGCACCAGACCATCGTGTCCGGATTGGACCGTCCGAACCTGCACCTCGAAGTGGCGTACTGCTCCGACGAGCAGTATCGGTGGCGGCGGCTGTCGGCCTTCCTGAAGGAGGAGGACGGCCGGTCCGGCATCATCTACGTGCCGACGCGGCGGGCCGCCGAGGAACTCTCCGACCGGCTCGTCTCGGCCGGGTTCAAGGCGGCGTTCTACCACGGCGGCATGGCCGGGGGCGTCCGGGAGAAGCGGCATCTGGAGTTCAGCGACGGCGAGATCCCCGTCATGGTGGCGACCTCGGCGTTCGGGATGGGCATCGACAAGCCCGACATCCGGTGGATCGCCCACGTGGCGTTGCCGGACTCGCCCGACAGCTACCTGCAGGAGATCGGCCGGGCCGGTCGCGACGGCCAGCCCGCCCGCACCCTGTTGCTGTGGCGGATGGAGGACGAGGCGCTGCAACGGTTCTTCAACGGCGGCTCGCCGGACCACGCCGAGCTGCGCGACCTCGCGGCGCTGCTGCGTACCGGGGGACCGGCGACCAAGACGCAGCTGAAGGAGCGCAGCGGACTGAGCGCCCGCAAGATCGCCCAGCTGCTCGGGCTGCTCGAAGAGGTCGGCGCGGCCGACACACTGGCGAACAACAAGGTGGTCAGCCCGCGTTACGCGCCGGAGCCGGTCGCGGCGGCGCAGGCGGCCCTGGCCCAGTTCGAGCGGCGGCAGGCGGTCGGGCAGACGCGTGGCGACATGATGCGGGCGTTCGCGCAGAGCCGGTCCTGCCGCGCCCAGGTGCTGCTGGCGTACTTCGGCGAGCACGTTCCCAAGCAGTGCGGGCACTGCGACAACTGCCACGTGCGACCGGGCGAGGGAGTCTCCGACGACCGGCCGTTCACCGTGCACACCGGCGTACGCCATGCCGAGTGGGGCTCCGGCCTGGTGCTCGGCTACGACGGCGACAAGATGACGGTGCTGTTCGACGAGGTCGGCTACAAGACGCTGTCGGTGCCCGTGGTGCGGGCGCAGCAGCTGCTCGTGGTCGACTAAATTACGACAGGCTTCACCGATTCGAGGGGGTAAACGTGAACGGCTTCACCGACGCCGAATGGGGACTGCTGGTCGGCCTGCCGCAGGCGGTGCTGCTCGCCGCGAGCGCGGCCGAGGAGGACAGCGCCCGCCGGACGGCCGCCGAGAACGCGGCCGGGATGTCGGCGATCTCCGACGGCCGGGACTCGGCGAGCGAACTGGTGCGGTCGGTCGCCACCGAGATCGTCGCCCGGCTGGGTGACCCCGACAGCGAGGAGGAGGCGAGCCTGCCGGTCTTCGCCCCCGGCGACCCGGTCGCGGTGGCGGCCGACGCGCTCGACCGGGCCAAGGCGGCGGCACAGCTGCTCGACGAGCGCGGCCACGAGGCCGACGGGTCGGCGTACAAGCACTGGCTGGTCACCATCGTCGAGGAGGTCGTCACCGCGGCGTCCAGCGGCGGTGTGCTCGGCATCGGGGGCACCGAGGTCAGCGCGGCCGAGCAGTCCTTCCGCGACGATCTGGTGCGGGTGCTCAACGACTGAGCGGACGGAGCCGGTCACCACGATCTGGTTGGCACTTTCGGCGTACGCGGGGAATGCTGACCAGATGCACGACGAACCGGTCGCGGTGGCGCGAGATCTGGTCCTGGAACTGTTTCCGCTCGCCCGATGGGCGGTGCTGGCGGGCAGTGTCCTGACCGCGCACCGCACACCCGGTTCCGACCTGGACATCGTCGTGGTGTTGCCGGACGGAGACTCACAGGCGCCGCATCGGGACTCCCGTTATTACCGCGGCTGGCCGGTCGAACTGTTCGTGCACGACGAACAGACCATGACGTACTACCTGGACAAGGACGTCGCCGAGCGGCGCCCGGTGCTGCATCGGATGATCGCGACCGGTCTGCCGATTCTCGGCGATCCCGGCGACCGGCCAGCGCGCTGCGCCCGGGTGCTGGCCGCCGGGCCACGGGGGCTCAGCGACGCCGACCGGGAATACGTCCGCTACGGTCTGACCGACTTGCTGGACGATCTCGCCCATGCCGTCGACGCGGGCGAACGCACGGTGATCGCGACCGCGTTGTGGACGGCGTCGGCGCAGCAGGCTCTGGCGCTGGCCGGGCACTGGACCGGCACGAGCAAATGGCTCCTGCGCGAACTGCGCGACCTCGACGCGGAGCTGGCGGGGCGGTGGCTGGCGGCATCCGGCGACCCGGTCGCGACCGCGAAGTTCGCGCGGGAAGTGCTGGACACGGCCGGGGGACCCCTCTTCGAGGGCTACCGGGCCGCCGGCATACGGCCCCGCTCGGCGACCTGAGCGCCCGAGGCGCGCTGAACGGGGCGGTTCAGGCGGGGGGCTCGAACTTCGGCTCCCAGCCGAGGAGTCGCCGGGCCTTGTCGATGCTCCAGCGCCGGGCGGAGGTGTCGCCCGAGACGAGGAACGTCTCGCAACCGTTCCGATAGTCCATTGCGGACAGTACGGCGGCCGCGAGGTCGCTGGCGGCGGTGGGCTCGACCAGGACGCCGTCGCCGGTGTGGTGCACGATCGGCTCGTCCCACCGGGTCCAGGCCGGCCAGTCGGCGTCGGCGGTGGGCCAGGTGAGTCGCAGGATCGTCACGGTCAGTCCCCATTCGCGGGCGGCCGCGTGGCATACCTGCTCGCCGAGCTGTTTGGTCAGCCCGTAGAGGTCGGTGGCGTCCGGCGGCTCCTCGCCGGTCAGCGTACGGTCGAGCAGGTCGCGATAGACGGACAGGCTGCTGATGTAGACAGCGTGCGGCACTCCGTTCTCGTGCGCGGCGAGCAGCGCGAGGTGGACCGACTTCACGTTCACGTCGTACGCCTGGGCCGCCCCGACGGCCGGATCGAGATCGTCCGCGCCCATGGCGCAGTGGATCAGGACGTCGGCGCCCTTCAACGCGCGCCGTAAGGCGGACAGGTCGGTCGCGTCGCCGACGATGTGCTCAGTCGGCGTGCTGGGCGGTTTACGGTCGAACACGACGACCTCGTGCCGGCGGGTCAGGTACGGCAGCAGCAGCGCGCCGACGTAGCCCGCGCCCCCGATTAGCAGTATGCGCATCAGTCGATGATCCCACCAACGCGCGCGGGAACGGAGATGATCGAAGCGTGAGCACTTCCCGCCCGAGCTGGCCGCCGGCGGTGGACCCGATGCTGGCCACCGCCGGACCCATTCCGCAGGGTCCCGGCTGGGCGTTCGAGTTCAAATGGGACGGCATCCGGGCGGTCGCGTCGACCAGCTCGACCGGCGGGCTGCGCCTGGTCAGCCGCAACAATCTGGATCTGACGAGCAGCTATCCGGAGCTGGCCGAGCTGGGGGCGTACCGGTCGATCACGCTCGACGGCGAGATCGTCGCGCTCGATCCGGCGACGGGCGCGCCGTCCTTCGCCTTGCTGCAACGCCGGATGCACGTCAGCCGGCCGTCGGCCGCCCTCGTCGCGGCGGTTCCGGTGCGGTATTTCGCGTTCGACCTGCTCTATCGGCGTACGGCGGTGCTCTCGAAACCCTGGACACAGCGGCGCGAGGGGCTCGAAGGGCTCGGTCTGGCGGGCAACGCGCTGGCGGTGCCGCCGTACTTCACCGGCGACGGCGACGACGTGCAGGCCGCCGCCCGGCAGCAGCGGCTCGAAGGCGTCGTCGCCAAGCGGACCGACGGCGTCTACGAACCGGGCCGCCGTTCGCGGGGCTGGATCAAGACACCGCTGTTCGCCACGGCCGAGGCCGTCGTCTGTGGCTATACCGCGGGGGAGGGCCGCCGTGCGGGCAGCCTCGGCGCGCTGTTGCTCGGCGCGTACGACGGCGACGGCCGCCTCCGATTCATCGGCCACGTCGGCACCGGCTTCAGCGACAAGGTCCTCGACCAGCTGATGTCCCTGCTCAAGCCCCTGCTCCGCGAGACGTCGCCCTACGACGAGGAGGTTCCCCGGATGTACGCGAGGAAGGCGCGCTGGGTCGAGCCGGACCTCGTCGGCGAGATCGTGTATCGCAACGTGACCCCGGACGGGCGGCTGCGGCATCCGTCCTGGCGAGGGCTGCGGCCCGAACGCCGCCCGGCCGAGGCGCGGATCACCTGGTGATCGCCCGCGCGGGGACGCTCATCGATGGAGCGCGGCCTTTTCGCACGCCGTGAGCGAAATAGGCTTGCCCGCCGGTGCCGACCAGAGTTTCCTCTTCCGGGTGCGACGTGATCCGATCGACATCGTCCCCGCCGACCCGGGGTGGCCGGCGGCGTACGCCGAGCAGCACGACCGGGTGACCGCGGCGCTCGGCGAGTGGCTGTCCGGTCCGGTCGAGCACATCGGGAGCACCTCGGTGCCCGGCCTGCCCGCGAAGCCGATCATCGACATGCTCGCCCGGGTGCCGCAGTGGGAGCCGTCGCTGACCGGGCCGCTGACCGCCGCTCTGGCCGGCATCGGCTGGGTGCATGCCCCGGAGCCGGCCGACGACGCCCAGCGCAAATGGTCGTTCTGCTATCCCGACATCGCCTGGCGTACGCACCACCTGCACCTGGTCGGCGAGGACTGGGACTGGCGGCCGCTGCTGAAGTTCCGGGATCACCTGCGCAGCCATCCGGACGACGCAGCCGAGTACGCCCGGATCAAGACCGAGCTGGCCGCGGCGGATCGGCACGACCGCCCGGCGTACCGGGCGGGCAAGGCGCCGTTCATCGAGTCGATCCTGGCCCGGCTGTGACCAGGGAGATCAGCTGTGGGCGAAACGCCGTGAGCCGAGCTTGAATGAGCGAGCGCTCACTCAGTAAGCTCGGCCCCGTGAAGACCGAGCCGAACCGACGGCGCCGAGTGCCCGCGATGGCCCCGGACGACCGCCGAGCCGCGATCATCGCCGCGACGATCCCGCTGCTCAAGGAGCACGGGGTGCTCGTCACCACGAAGCAGATCGCGGAGGCCGCCGGCGTCGCCGAAGGCACCCTCTTCGGGGTCTTTCCCGACAAGCCGTCGCTCATCCGGGCGGCGATCATGAGCGTCTTCGATCCCGCTCCGCTGGAGCGGGCGCTGTCGGCCATCGACCCGGAACTGGACCTCCGGGGCCGGCTGGTGGACACCGCCCACATCCTGGTCCGGGGTATGCGCGAGAGCGGCAAGCTCATCGGGCTCATCCGCACCACGGCCAAGGGCGAGGACGACGCGGGCGAGATGTTCGCCAAGATGAAGGAGATGCGCGAGCGCACCTTCCGCGCCGTCGCGAACGTGATCGAGCCTGACCAGCTTCGGCTGCGGGTCCCCACCGAGACCGCCTCGCACATGCTGGTGAGCCTGGTCTTCGCGATGGGGCAGCAGGGGCTGCTCGGCCAGGCCACCCCGCACGACTTCCAGCCGCTCGACGCCGACCAGATCGTCAGCCTGCTCCTCGACGGCCTGCTGGTCCGCGATCAGAGCAAGGACCGAGCGCCGGACATCGCCGGGATGCTGCTCGACGGCTGGGAGGCCGAACTTCACGACCTCGGCCCGGCCGACGCCACCAAGCATCGCACCAAGAACGACACTGCGAACGACTCAGCGAACCGATCGGGAGAATGATGCTCATCCGCCTGTTGCGCAAGCACTTGCGGCCATACCGGGGGGACATAACCCTGGTGGTGCTGCTGCAATTCGTCTCCACCTTGGCGACGCTCTACCTGCCCACCCTCAACGCCGACATCATCGACGACGGCGTGGTCACCGGCGACACCGGGTACATCGTCAAGATCGGCGGGGTGATGCTGGGCGTCACTCTGATCCAGATCGCCTGCTCGATCGGAGCGGTCTACTTCGGCGCGCGGACCGCGATGGCGGTCGGCCGGGACATCCGCGGCGCACTGTTCGACCGCGTCGAGTCCTTCTCGCTGCGGGAGGTCGGCAAGTTCGGGGCGCCGTCGCTGATCACCCGGACCACCAACGACGTCCAGCAGGTCCAGATGCTGGTCCTGCTGACCTTCACCCTCATGGTGGCCGCGCCGATCATGATGGTCGGCGGCGTGATCCTGGCCCTGCGGCAGGACGTCCCGCTCTCCTCGTTGCTCCTGGTCATCGTCCCGATCCTGTTCGCCATCGTGGCGTTCCTGGTCGTGCGGATGCGCCCGCTGTTCCGGCTGGTGCAGGAGCGGATCGACAAGGTGAACAGGGTCGTCCGCGAGCAGATCACCGGCATCCGCGTGATCCGGGCCTTCGTGCGCGACGAGCGCGAGCACGCCCGGTTCGGCGACGCCAACCAGCAGCTGACCGACGTCTCGCTGGCGGTCGGCAAGCTGATGGCGACCGCGTTCCCCACGGTCATGCTCGTCGTGAACGTCTCCAGCGTCGCGGTGCTGTGGTTCGGCGGGCACCGCATCGCCGGCGGCGACATGGAGATCGGCGCGCTGACCGCGTTCCTGAGCTACCTGATGCAGATCCTGATGTCGGTCATGATGGCGACCTTCATGTTCATGATGATCCCGCGCGCCGAGGTCTGCGCCGAGCGTATCGAGGACGTGCTGGACACCGAGTCCAGCGTCGTCCCGCCGAGCGAGCCGGTCACCGAGGTGAGCCGGGACGGCCGGCTCGACCTGCGGCAGGTGGAGTTCCGCTACCCGGGCGCGGAGGAGCCGGTGCTGCGGCGGATCGACCTGACCGCCCAGCGCGGGCAGACCACCGCCGTCATCGGGTCGACGGGCGCCGGCAAGTCGACGCTGCTCAACCTCGTGCCCCGGCTGTTCGACGTGACGGGCGGCGAAGTCCTGGTCGACGGCGTCGACGTACGCCATATCGATCCGGCGCTGCTCGCGACGCTCGTCGGGTACGTGCCGCAGAAGCCGTACCTGTTCTCCGGGACGATCGCGTCGAACCTGCGTTACGGCAACCCGGACGCGACCGACGAGCAGCTGTGGCAGGCGCTGGAAGTCGCTCAGGCCAAGGACTTCGTCAGTGAGTTGCCGGAAGGGCTCGAAGCGCCGATCGCCCAGGGCGGCTCGAACGTCTCCGGCGGTCAGCGGCAGCGGCTCGCGATCGCTCGCGCGCTGGTGTTGCGGCCCGAGATCTACCTGTTCGACGACTCCTTCTCCGCATTGGACTACGCCACCGACGCCCGGCTGCGGTCGGCGCTGCGGTCCGAGGTCTCCGACGCGACCGTCGTCATCGTCGCCCAGCGGGTCAGCACGATCCGGGACGCCGACCGCATCCTCGTTCTCGACGAGGGCGAGGTCGTCGGCGAGGGCACCCACACCGAACTCATGGACGGCAACCCGACCTACCGGGAGATCGTGCTGTCGCAGCTCACCGAGCAGGAGGCCGTCGCGTGACCAGCAGTGAATCCCCGAACGGCAAGCCGGCCGCGGCGCAGGGACAACCAGCAGCGTCCGACGAGCAACCGGCTGCCCCGGTACGCCGTCCGCAAGGCGGCGGTCCCGGGTTCGGCCCGGGCCGGATGATGGGCGCCCCGGCGGAGAAGCCGCTGGACTTCAAGGGCTCGCTCAAGCGGCTGCTGAAGATGCTGAGCCCGGAGCGGTTCATCGTCGCCGCCCTGATGGGCTTCGGCATCGTGAGCGTGTTCCTGTCGGTGCTCGGGCCGAAGATCCTCGGCAACGCGACCGACATCATCTTCGCCGGGGTCATGGGCCAGCAGTTCAACCAGCCGGGCCTGACCAAGGAGCAGGTCGTCGGGCAGATGCAGGCGGCCGGTCAGACCCGGCTCGCCGAGATGCTGTCCGCGATGGACTTCACCCCGGGCCAGACGATCGACTTCGACAAGCTCGGCACGATCGTGCTGTGGGTGCTCGGCATCTACGTGGTGGCCTGGCTGTTCGGCGTGATCCAGGGCCGGCTGACCACGGTGGTCGTCCAGCGGACCATCTACCGGCTGCGGGAGCAGGTCGAGCTGAAGCTGTCCCGGCTGCCGTTGAGCTACTTCGACAACCAGCCCCGGGGCGAGGTGCTCAGCCGGGCGACCAACGACACCGACAACATCGCCCAGACCCTTCAGCAGACGCTGAGCATCCTGGTCACCTCGCTGCTGACGATCGTCGGCGTACTGGGGATGATGTTCTGGATCTCGCCGCTGCTCGCGGTGATCGCGCTGATCACCGTGCCGCTGTCGATCTTCGTGACGGCCCGGATCGGCAAGCGGTCCCAGCCGCAGTTCATCCGGCAGTGGTCCACCACGGGCAAGCTCAACGGGCACATCGAGGAGATGTTCACCGGCCACTCGCTGGTGAAGGTGTTCGGGCGGCAGAAGGAGGCCTCGCGCACCTTCGCCGACCACAACGAGGCCCTGTACGCGTCCAGCTTCAAGGCGCAGTTCATCTCCGGCATGATCCAGCCCGCGCTGTTCTTCCTCGGCAACGTGAACTACGTGCTGGTCGCGGTGGTCGGCGGGTTGCGGGTGGCCTCGGGGGCGATGTCGCTGGGCGACGTGCAGGCGTTCATCCAGTACTCCCGGCAGTTCAGCCAGCCGCTGACGCAGGTCGCCAGCATGGCCAACCTGCTCCAGTCCGGCGTGGCCTCGGCCGAGCGCGTGTTCCAGTTGCTCGACGCCGACGAGCAGTCGCCCGAGCCGCAGCATCCCGCGCGCCCGGCCGAGGTCCGGGGCCGGGTGGCCTTCGAGGACGTCTCGTTCAGCTACAAGCCGGACCGGCCGCTGATCGAGGGCCTGTCGCTGGCCGTCGAGCCCGGACACACCGTGGCGATCGTCGGGCCGACCGGAGCCGGCAAGACCACTCTGGTCAACCTGCTGATGCGGTTCTACGACGTGTCCAAGGGCCGGATCACGCTGGACGGCGTCGACATCGCCGAGATGTCCCGCGACGAGCTGCGCGAGCAGACCGGCATGGTGTTGCAGGACACCTGGCTGTTCGGCGGAACGATCGCGGAGAACATCGCGTACGGGGCGGACAATCCCACGCGCGAGCAGATCATCGCGGCGGCCGAGATCGCGCACGCCGACCGCTTCATCCGGACGCTCCCCGACGGTTACGACACCGTGATCGACGAGGAGGGCGGCAACATCAGCATGGGCGAGAAGCAGCTGATCACGATCGCCCGCGCGTTCCTCGCCGAGCCGACCATCCTCATCCTCGACGAGGCGACCAGCTCGGTCGACACGCGCACGGAGGTGCTGATCCAGCGGGCGATGAGCAGCCTGCGGGCGGGCCGCACGAGCTTCGTCATCGCGCACCGGCTCTCCACGATCCGCGACGCCGACACCATCCTCGTGATGGAGAACGGCCGGATCGTCGAGCAGGGCGCGCACGCCGAGCTCATCGCCAAGAACGGCGCGTACGCCCGGCTCTACCAGGCGCAGTTCGCCCAGGCGCTGGCCGAGGTGGACTGACGGCGAACTGAGGACTGTCGCCTAACCGACCGGCCGCGGACCCCTGGGACCGCGGCCGGTCCCACGTTCCGGCCTGCGGGCGAGCGACACTGGCGGGGAGAAAGGCGGCACAGCTCGGCCAAACGGGCAATGGTGAGGATCACCGTCACGGGGCACTCTCACCGTGTCGAGGGGAGGCATCGTGCTGTCACGCGCTGTGGGGCTGGCCGTCGTCGCGCTGCTCATCGCCGGGACCGCGCCCGCCGCCCCGGCGTACGCCGCCGGCCACGGCTATGTGCGTCTCGCGCACCTGTCGCCGGACACTCCGGCGGTCGACGTGTACCTGTCCTCGCAGACCGGCGCGATCAAGGAGCAGATCTTCCCAGGCGTCGGTTACGGCGTGATGTCGGACTATCTGGCTCTCCCGGCCGGCGGCTACACCGTCGCGATGCGACCCTCCGGCGCGCCGAAGTCGCAGGCACCCGTCCTCACGACGCAGGTCAGCGTCGCGGCCGGGCAGGCGTACACAGTGGCCGGAGTCGGCCGCTACGCCGATCTCGGCCTGCGTGTGCTCGCCGACGACCTCACGCTGCCGTCGAACGGCCAGGCCAAGGTCCGTGTCATCCAAGCCTCGGTCCAGGTCCCGCTCCTGGCGGTGGCGCTGCCGGACGGCACTCCGGTCGCCGAGAACGTCGCGTTCGCCACCGCCACCGCGTACCAGCAGGTCAAACCGGGGGACTGGCGGCTGGTGATCAAGCCCGCCGACGGCGGTGCCCCCAGCGGACTGGACTGTGTGCTCAAGCCCGGCAACGTCTACTCGATGCTCATCCTGGACGGTCCGAACGGCTTGCGCGCCGAGCTGCGCACCGACGCGAGCCGCGACGGTGGCGTACCAACGGGTGGTGTCGAGACCGGTGGCGGCGGCACCGCGCCCAAGCCGCTCTGGCCGATGGCCGCGGCCGGTGCGCTGGTGCTGGTCGCGGCGGGCGCGATGTGGCGACTGACCAGACTCCTGGCCGCTCGGCCGAGAGCCTCCCGGGCTAGTCGGCGGGCTCAGGTGTGGTGAGCGCGCCGGGGCCCGCGATCCGGCGCCATCGGGCGTCGGGACCGGTCGGCGCGGTACTGCTCGCGCTCGTCGCGGTCGGCGCGCTGAGCGGCGCGATGAGCCTGCTGTGGGTGGACGCCCGCCCGTCGCCGGCCGCCGCGTGGCTGGCCGGGGTGCCCACGCCGGACGTCTCGCCGACGGCCGCGCCGCTGCCGCCGACCCGCTTGCGGATCGCCGCCATCGGCGTCGACAGCGCCCTCGCCACGCTGCACCTCGATGTCCGCGGGCGACTGACGGCGCCGAGCTCCTTCGGCATGGCCGGCTGGTACGCCGAAGGCACCGTCCCGGGTGAGCCAGGTCCGGCGGTGATCGCCGGGCATGTGGACTCGATCCACGGCAAAGCGGTCTTCTATCGCCTGGACCGGCTGCGGCCGGGCGACCGGGTCGAGGTGCGACGTGGGGGATCCTGGGTGAGCTTCGCGGTGACCGCCGTCCACGAGTACGCCAAGAGCGCCTTCCCGACGGCGGAGGTGTACGGTCCGACCCCGGACGCGCAGCTGCGCCTGATCACCTGCGGTGGGGACTTCGACCGGGCCGTGCGGTCCTATGCGGACAACATCGTGGTCTCGGCGGTGAAGACGGTATGAGCAGCCGCGGGCGGGTCATCGGCAGGCACAGTCGTCGTCATGCGAGCGCCGCCCGCAGGTCGGTGATCGCATGACCGAGACTGCGGCGCCGATCGCCGGCCGGTATCAGTTGCTCGAACCGGTCGGCAAGGGCGGCATGGGCCGGGTCTGGCTGGCCCATGACGAGGTGCTTCATCGCCAGGTGGCGATCAAGGAAGTGGTCCCGCCCGCCTGGCTGACGAAGTCCGAGCGTGGGCAGTTGCGGGAGCTGACCCTGCGCGAGGCGCGGGCGGCGGCTCGGCTGAACCATCCGAACGTCGTCAAGATCTATGACGTCCTGCACTCGGAGAAGTGGCCCTGGATCGTGATGGAGTACGTGCCGTCGCGATCTCTGCAGAAGGTGCTGGAGGAGGACGGCCCGCTGCCGCCGCAGATCGCCGCCGAGGTCGGCCTGGCCGTGCTCGCGGCGTTGCAGGCGGCGCACGGGGCGGGCGTGCTGCATCGCGACGTCAAACCGCACAACGTGCTCATCGGCGACGACGGCCGAGTCGTCCTGACCGACTTCGGCCTGGCCACCCTGGACACCGACGGCGCGATCACCCGACCCGGCCTGATCGCGACTCCGCAGTATCTGGCGCCCGAACGCGCCCGGCTCGGGCTGTCCAGTGTGGAATCCGATCTGTGGTCGCTCGGCGCGACCCTCTACGCCGCGGTCGAGGGGCGTACGCCCTATGCCCGGCCCAGCGTCGTCGAGACGCTCACGGCGCTGGCCACGCAGGAGCCGGATCCGCTGCTGCAGGCCGGATCGCTCAAGCCGGTGATCGAGGGGCTGCTGCGGCGGGATCCGAAGACCCGGATGTCCTCGCATGAGGTGGAGCGCCTGCTGGTGCGCGCGGCCAACGGGCAGTCGACCGATGTCGAGGGACGCCGCCGTCGCCGGCTGCGGCTGATCCTCGCCGCGGTGCTGGTCGCGGCGATCGCGGCCGGTAGCGGCGCAGCCGTCGCGGCCGCCCGGACCGGTGGCTCCGGCGGCGACATGACCGACCCGTCGCAGCTGTCGGCCGCGATCCAGGCCGGCGTGGCGGCGTGCGAACAGGCGGCCCCGGCCGACGCGCATCCGGTGCCCACCGACCGCCCCGGCCCGCCCGGTACGCCCGAACTCGTGAACGGCTTCACCTGGTACTTCCGGCCCGGCAGCTTCGGGGTGGGCGTACCGATCGGGTGGCGCGCCTGGTCGGTGGGGTCGACGGCGTGCTTCGCCGACCCGCGCGGCGGCCGGGTGCTGGCCGTCGACCCGATCCGGCCGTCGACGATGGATCCCGTCGAGGGCGCCCGTGCCGAGGAACGCCGGTTGGTCGACTCGGGTGCGTGGCCTGGCTACCAGCTCGTCCATCTCAAGCCGCTGTCGATGTCGCTGCCCGCCGCCGAGTGGGAGTTCACCTTCGACTCGGGCGGCGGCAAACGGCACGCCGCCGCGCTCGTCGTCAGCCATCCCCAGGCCGACCTGGTCGTCTACTGGGCCACCGACGAGGCCGACTTCTCGCCGAACCGGTCGCTCTACGACGTCGTCCGGGCGAGCTTCCGCCCGCCGCCGGGGTCCGGGCAGCGACCGCCCTCGCCCGGCGAGCAGAACTGAATCCGGCCGCAATCCGGACTTCACGGCCGCTTTCTCGCAGCTATCACCAGACCTCCCCGGCTCGATCCCCAGTCCTGTTACCTTGGGTCACCGGTTGAGCACGGGGGGTGCACTATGCGGGGGACGCACCGCACGGCGGCCATCGCCGCCATGATCGTCGTCGGTTGCCTGGCGGCGACGGTGCTCGCCGGAGCCTGGGTGCTCCGCGGCGAGGGTGCGGCCCGCGCCACCTCGGCCGACCGGGCCTTCGATGCGGTTGCCGACAACGCGCCAGCAGCGTCCGGTCCGGACGTCGTGACCTTCAGCGGAATCGCCGACGTGAAGTTCGGCGACACCGTGGCCGACCTGACCGCCGAGCACGGGCTGACCAAGCCGCCCGGCGCCTGCGTGATGCGGTTCGGCGATCTGACCGGGGGCGACCCCGTCTTCGACGAGGACCGGCTGGTGTTGCTGTGGGCGCACGCCCCGGTGCGTACGCCGGAGGGCATCAGCGAAGGCAGCTCGGTGGACGCCGTGCGGCAGGCGTACTCGGGCGAGGTCGAGCTGACGCCGCCGGCGGGCAGCCACGCGTACCCGGGGATCATGGTCCAGCAGGGCGACTCGGCGTACCTGTTCCTTCACGACGGGACGACCGTGCAGAAGGAGATCGCGGGCTACGCTGACTACGTCCAGCGGCTCTACACGGACGGTTTCGGCGCCTGCTGAGCCCGCTGGCGTCCGCCGACGCAGCCGGGAGAGCGCCATGGCCACGCCGTTCACCAGCGACGAGTACGCCGACCGTCTGACCCGGGTCGCCCGCGCGGCAGCCGGTGCGGGGCAGGACGGGCTGCTGATCACACCCGGCCCGGACCTGGCGTACCTGTGCGGGTATGAGCCGCCCACGACGGAACGGCTTACCTTGCTCGTGGTAGCGGCCGATCGAGAACCCGTCCTGGTGGTGCCCCGGCTCGAACGGGGCGACGCGGAGAAGTGCCCCGGCGCGACCCACCTCCGTCTCGTGGACTGGCCCGACGGGGTCGATCCCTACTCGATCGCGGCGGAAGTCCTCCACGCCTCGGCGTACGCCATCTCCGACTCCGCCTGGGCCATGCACGTCCTGGGACTCCAGCGGACCGCGCCGCACATCGCGTACAAGTCGATGACCGAGGTCTTGCCCATGCTCCGGGCCGTGAAGGGCACCGCGGAGCTGGACCGGCTGCGGGGCGCGGGCGAAGCCGCGGACCGCGCGTTCGAGGCGATCCTGACGATGGCCTTCGCCGGACGGCGCGAGCTGGACGTGGCCGCGGACCTGACCCGGCTGTTGCGCGACTTCGGCCACGAGCGCGTGGACTTCGCGCTGGTCTGCTCCGGGCCGAACGGCGCGAACCCGCACCACCACGCGGGCGAGCGGGTCATCGAGGACGGCGACATGGTGGTGCTCGACTTCGGCGGCCTGCGCGACGGCTACGGCTCCGACATCAGCCGCACCGTGCACGTCGGCGAGGCGACCGCCGAGGAGCTGGACGTCTACGACGTCGTGCGGGTCGCGCAGCAGGCCGCCTTCGACGCCGTCGCCCCGGGTGTGCCGTGCGAGGAGATCGACCGGGTCGCCCGCCGCATCATCACCGAGGCGGGCTACGGCGAGCAGTTCGTCCACCGCACCGGGCACGGCATCGGCATGAGCGGGCACGAACCGCCCTACCTCGTCGAAGGCGAGCGGCAGACCCTCGTGCCCGGGATGTGCTTCTCGATCGAGCCCGGTATCTACCTCAAAGGGCGGTTCGGGGTCCGGATCGAGGACATCGTCACGGTCACCGAGTCCGGCGGCGAACGCTTCAACCTCACCACCCGCGACCTGGCCATCGTCGGCTAGCCCGTTTTGTGCGCGATCATGAACCAACGGTCGTGATCGACCGGCGTGGCGTGTCCACAGCATCGTGATCGACTCCGTTTCCCCGTGATCGGCGACGGGTAGGAAACGGCGGTGCGTGTCATGGTCTTCGCCCCGGCGCCGCAGCTGACGGTGACCGTCGAGCGGCCCGGCCGGGGCGGCTCCGACGAGATCCACCTCCATGCGGGCGGGCAGGGTGTCTGGCAGGCCCGGATGATCGCCTCGCTCGGGGCGCAGGTGGTGTTCTGCACCGCGCTGGGCGGCGAGGCCGGCCGGGTGCTCGCCAATCTCATCGAGGTCGAGGGCATCGAGACCCGCGTCGTCGAGACCCAGTCCCGGAGTGGGGCGTACGTGCACGACCGGCGCGGCGGGCAACGGCAGGAGGTCGCCGTGATGCCCGGCGAGTCGCTGGGCCGGCACGAGCAGGACGAGCTGTACGGGCTCACCCTCACCGAGGGGCTGCGATCTCGGGTCAGCGTGCTCAGCGGGATGGCCGAGACCCAGGTGCTGCCGCCCGACGTCTACCGGCGGCTGGCCGGTGACCTGCGGCGCAACGGCGGGACCGTGGTAGCCGACCTGTCCGGGGCGTACCTGGACGCCGTCCTGGAAGGCGGGCTCACCCTCGCCAAGGTCTCCCACGAGGAACTGGTCCGCGACGGCCGGGCCTCGACCGAGCGGACCGTCGACCTCATCGCGGCGATGCGGCGGCTCCGCGATCGGGGCGCGACGGCCGTGGTCGCCACGCGTGCCGAGAAGCCTGCGCTCGCGTTGCTGCCCGATCCCGAAGACGCGATCGTCGAGGTACGCATGCCCGAGCTGGAACCCGCCGACCACCACGGCGCCGGGGACTCCATGACGGCCGGAATCGCGACCGTGCTGGCCCAGGGTGGTGACCTGCCCTCCGCCGTACGCCTCGGCGCGGCCGCCGGAGCGCTCAACGTGACCCGGCACGGACTCGGCACCGGCCGGGCCGACGCCGTCGAGCGCCTGGTCGAGCGGGTGTCGTTGCGGGCGTACGACGGAGAGCCGATGCCGCCCATGGACGGGCACGCCACCCCGGACGAACTGGCGCACCGCATGCAGCTGGGAGGCCCGCAATGACCAGAGTGGTGGTGACCAACGACGACGGCATCGACGCTCCTGGACTGCATCAGCTCGCGGCCAGCCTGCATGCCGCCGGCCTGGACGTGGTGGTCGCCGCGCCGACGCGGGAACGCAGCGGTAGCAGCGCCGGGATCACGGCGACCGAGGAGGGCGGCCGGATCGTCGCCGAGGAGCGCGACCTGCCCGGCCTGCCCGACGTGTGCGCGTACGCCGTCGCGGCGACCCCCGGGTTCATCGCGATGATCGCCACGCGGGGCGCCTTCGGCGAGCCGCCCGACCTACTGGTCTCCGGCATCAACCGCGGCGCGAACTGCGGCAACGCCGTCCTGCACTCCGGCACCGTCGGGGCCGCGTTCACCGCCGCGATCGGGGGCATCCGCGCGATGGCGGTGTCGCTCGACGTCCCGCACGGCAAGGTCGACGGTGAACTGCACTGGTCGACCGCCGGGCGGCTGGCCGTCGAGCTGCTGCCGCTGCTCGACCAGGTGCCCGGCTCGGTCGTGCTGAACCTCAACGTCCCGGACGCGCCCGAGATCGCCGGGGTGCGGCAGGCCCCGTTCGGCGGCTTCGGACAGGTGCAGATCGGCCTCGCCGAAATCACCGCCGGGGCGGTGTGGACCACCCTGGAGGAGACGGCGGAGCTGCCCAAGGTCGGCACGGACCTGGACCTGCTGGCACAGGGGTACGCCACGATCACGCCGGTCCGTCCGTTGCAGGAGGCGCCGATCAAGCTCGCCCTGCCCGCCCTCCCGGCCGCCCTCGCCCGCTAACGCCGCGCCCATCGCGCCCATCGCGCCCATCGCGTCCGCCGCGCCCATCGCGCCCATCGCGTCCGCCGCGTCCGCCGCGTCCGCCGCGCTCGCCGCGCTCGCCGCGTCCGCCGCGTCCGCCGCGCTCGCCGCGCTCGCCGCGTCCGCCGCGCTCGCCGCGCTCGCCGCGTCCGCCGCGTGACCGTCGCGTTGATCATGGAGTTAACTGTGGTCTCGGCGGCGTGTCGAGGGTGCAAACTCCATGATCAACGCGCCTGCAGGGTGCGGACGAGCGATGGCGGGGGAAGTGTCGGACCTCCGGAATAGGCTGCCGCTCGTGATCATGGAGTCGACTGTGGAGTTCACCGTGGCGACCGCACCGTTCGCCCGGGCCGCCGCGCGCGCCGACCGGCTGTTGCCGCCGAGAGCGGCCCGGGCGGGCGGCGTACGGGTGGCCGTCGCCGGGCGGCAGCTGCGACTGAGTGCGTCCGGTGAGGAGGCGGGGGTCTGGGGCGATGTCCCCGCGACCGTGAACACCGACGGTGTCGTCGCGGTGGGCCGCCGGGCACTGGCCGCCACGCTCGCCTCGCTCGACGCGCCGGAGGTCCGCGTACGCGTGGAGGGGTCGCGGCTGGCGATCCGGACCGGCTCGGCCCGATTCGCGTTGCCGCTGCTCGATCCGGCTGCGCTCGGTCCCGCACCGGAGCCGCCGCCGGTGGCGGGGCGGGCGCCGGCCGGGGCCTTCATGGCGGCCGTCGCGGCGGTCGCCGGTGCCGCGTCCCGCGACGGTCTGCCCCTGTTCAGCGGCGTACGCGTCCGGTCGGACGCCGATCGGCTCCGGCTCGCCGCCACGGACCGGTTCCGGCTGGCCGTGGCGTCGGTGCCGTGGTCCGGCGAGGGGCCGGTGGACGTCCTGATCCCGGCGGGCATCCTCGCCGAGGCGGCCCGGATGCTCGCCAAGCCGGAGACGGCGGAGGTGACCGTGCTCGCCGACGCCGACCGGCTCGGGCTGTCCTGGGCCGAGGGCGGCGTCGTGGTGTCGTCGCTCGCGTTGCCATACCCGGACGCGCAGCTCGAGCGGATGCTGAGCGTACGCCCGGAGTGCGTGGTGGACGTGGATGCCGACCTGCTCCGGGCGGCGGTCGAGCGGGCGATGCCGTTCGCCGGTCCGATCGGGACGGTGACGCTGGAGGCGGCCGACGGCGTGGTTGTGGTCCGCGGTTCGGATGATGGCGCGGGTGACTCCCGGGAGGAGGTCAAGGCGGAGACCACCGGCTCGACGACCGCCTCCTACCAGGGCCGATACCTCCTGGACTCGCTGCGTGCGTTCGGCGACGACCGGGTGGTGCTGCGATTCCAGACCGGCATCCAACCCACCAGCATCACTGCCGCCGCCCACGGCACCACCGAAAGCGCCGCCGTCCGCAGCCCCGGCACCGACGTCGGCGCCGCCGCCCAAAGCGCCGGCACCGAGGGGACTGCCGCCCAAGGCGCCGGCACCGACGGCACTGCCGCCCGCAGCGGAACCGCCGACGGCACTGCCGCCCGCAGCGGAACCGCCGACGGCACTGCCGCCCGCAGCACCGCCGCCGGCGACACCACCGGCCACCGTGTAGGAACCGACACTCACCGCACTGAGCTGCGATATCTCGTCGTACCGCTGCGCAAGTCTCCGTAGTCTGCTCACGTGACCCGTGAGCTGATCGTCCTCGGCACCGCCAGCCAGGTGCCGACCCGCCAGCGCAGCCACAATGCGTACCTGCTGCGGTTCGACGAGTACGGTGTGCTGTTCGACCCGGGTGAGGGCGCGCAACGGCAGATGCTGCTCGCCGGGATGCCTGCCTCGGCGGTCGACCGGATTTGCCTCACCCACTTCCACGGGGATCACTGTCTGGGGCTGCCCGGAGTCATCCAGCGGCTGTCACTGGACGGCGTCGAGCATCCGGTGCCGGTGCACTTCCCGGCGACCGGGGCGGCGTACTTCGAGCGGTTGCGGCACGCCAGCTCGTTCGTCGACCACGCCCCGGTCGAGGCGGCTCCGATCGAGGCCGACGGGCTCATCGGGACGCTGCCCTTCGGCTCCCTGTACGCCCAGCGTCTGCACCATTCCGTCGACTCCTTCGGCTACCGGCTGGTCGAGCCGGACGGGCGGCGGATGCTGCCGGACCGGTTGGCTGCGGCGGGGATCTACGGCGCGGCGATCGGCCGGTTGCAGCGCGACGGCGGCCCGCTGCTCGACCAGGTCAGCGAGGTACGCCCCGGCCAGATCGTGGCGTTCGTGATGGACACCGGGCTCTGCCCGGCCGCCGTCGAGCTGGCTGCCGACGCCGACCTGCTCGTCATCGAGGCGACCTTCCTGAGCACCGAGACCGAGTTGGCGGCGATCTCAGGTCATCTGACGGCAGCTCAGGCCGGCTGGATCGCGGCCGAGGCGGGCGTGCGGAAACTCGTCCTCACGCACTTCTCGCAGCGCTACACCGAGCCGCGTGCCTTCGCCGAGGAGGCCGCGCAGGCATTCTCGGGCGAAATCGTCGTCGCGGAGGACCTGATGCGCATCCCGCTCCCGCCCCGCCGCTGACTCGTACCCACCAGATCACGGATCAGGGTCGAATCATGGCCCATGATTCGACCCAGAACCCTGATCCAATGCCCAAGGCGGCCAGCGCCCAAGGCGGCCAGCGCCCAAGGCGGCCAGCGCCCAAGGCGGCCAGCGCCCAAGGCGGCCAGCGCCCAAGGCGGCCAGCGCCCAAGGCGGCCAG
>NZ_JBFBAZ010000104.1:0-28581 GCF_040682475.1 Hamadaea sp. NPDC051192 | reverse complement strand
GGCGAGGGGGCGGCGCGGAAGGGGTGGGGGCGGCGCGGAAGGGGAGGGGGGCGAGGGGGTGACGGGGAAGGGAGGGGTCAGTGGGGGAGGAGGGATTCCAGGATGACGGCTACGCCGTCGTCGTCGTTGGCCGGGGCGCGCAATGACGTCGCGGCGAGCACCGCCGGATGGGCGTTGGCGACCGCGTACGCCGTCCCGGCCCAGGCCAGCATCGGCAGGTCGTTCGGCGCGTCGCCGAACGCGACCACCTCGTCGGCGGTGACGCCCCAGGTCTCGCAGAGGACGGCCAGCGTGGCGGCCTTCGAGACACCCGCCGCCCCGATCTCCAGCGGCGCCCGCTCGGCCGACCAGGTGCATTCGATCAGCTCGCCGATCGCCGGGCGCAGCCGCTCCCACGCGCGGTCGGGGTCCGAGTCGGGCAGCCACACCATGAGCTTCACGAACGGCTCGGTCAGCAGGTCGGCGACGCTTTCGACGGTTTCGCGCCGATAGTCGAGCGCCGGCTGGTACCGGTAGCCCGGCTCGAACAACACGCGCTCCCCGGTCTCCACGGCGAAGCCGGAGCCCGGGACGATCGTCGTGATCTCCTCGATCACCTTTCGTGCGATGTCCAGCGGGAGCGGGTGCAGGATCTCCGGCTCCTCACCCACTCGGTAGAGGTTCGAGCCGTTGCCGCAGATCGCCAGGTCGATCAGCGGCTCGCCGCCGAACAGCTCGTCGATCACGCGAGCTGGGCGGGCGGTCGCGGCCACCACGCGCGTTCCGGCCGCTCGGACTGCTCTCAATGCTGCCTTGGTACGCGGAGAGAGCGTGACGTCGCTCCACAGGAGCGTTCCGTCGAGATCGGTGGCGACGACCTTCGGCATGATCACGTCTTTCACCCTACTGGGTCTCCGTCGACATTCTTACATTGCGATGAATCGAATTCATCCGCGATGCTCGCTGGGCCTGTCACAGAGTGTGACGCTTCGACGGCGTACGGGGAGGGGGTGGCTATGCCACATCGCTGGCTGGTCACAGGATGTTCGAGCGGGGTGGGCCAGGCGTTGGCCGAGCGGCTCGTCGACGAGGGCGAGCAGGTGCTCGTCACCGCGCGGCGAACCGAGACGGTCGCGCGGTTCGAGGGCCGGCCCAACGCCGTCGTCGCGCCTCTGGACGTCCGCGACGAGGAGCAGTGCCGCGCCGCGATCGACCTGGCGGTCGACCGCTTCGGCGGACTGGACGTCCTGGTCAACAACGCCGGGTACGGCCAGTTCGGCGCGGTCGAGGAAGTCTCGGCCGAGCAGGTGCTGGCCCAGTTCGAGACCAACCTGTTCGGGCCGTGGCGGCTGCTGCGCCTGGCCCTGCCCCAGTGGCGGGCCCAGGGCGGCGGGCACGCCCTGTTCGTCTCCTCGACCGCCGGGTTCACGCCCTATCCGGGGCTGTCGGCGTACACGGCGAGCAAGTTCGCCTTGGAGGGCCTGGCCGAGTCGCTCGCCCAGGAAGCCACTCACCTGGGCGTACGCGTGACGATCCTGCAACTGGGCGCGTTCGCCACCGGCTACGGCCGGGCCATGATCCAGCCTTCACGGCCGGTCGCGGCCTACGTCCCCGTCTACGGCGAGATGCGTACCGCCTTCGAACACTTCGAGCAGCTGCCGGGCCTGAACGATCCGGCCCTGTTCGCCGAGACGGTGGTACGCGTCGTCCGCGAGCCGAATCCGCCGTTGCGCGTACCAGTGGGTCCTGATGCCCAGGCGCACCTGACCGCGGCGCTGGAGCAGCGCGCGAAGCAGCTGGCCGCGGCCGGTGACGACTTCTTCTAGCCCCACCGCGGAAATGGGGTGGCCCCGCGTCGCTTCGAGCGCAGCGACACGGGGCCGGGGATAAGGTCAGCCGGTCGGGAACAGCGCGGCGTAGTCGGCGTATGCCATGGCGATGTCGCTCTGTGCCCAGAATCGGTGGTAGGTGAAGGTCGGCGCGGACCCGCCGTTCAGGTAGGACTGCACCGACGACCAGTTCGGGTCGTTCTTGTACCAGGAGCGGATGTCCAGGAACGACTTGCCCGACGCGATCGGGTCACCGTTGGCCATCGTCCCGGTCCAGCCGGACGGGATGTAGAGGCCCTGGTGGGTGGACGCGTTGTAGACGTCGTCGAACCGGTTGTAGTCCGACCGGGTCTCCGGTACGCCCACGCCCTTGCTGTCGCTGTTGGCGTACAGCGCGTCGATCAGCGCCTTGGCGGTGGTCTTCGCCGAGGCGTTGCCCGACTTGGCGGCGTAGTACATCAGCAGACGGGCGTATGCGGCGGCCACACCAGCGTCCGAGCCACGCGAGGTGATCGTGACGTGGAGGTTGGTGTTCGCCGCCGGCGACGTCGGGTTCCACGTGTTGGGCGCGCCCGACCACGACATGTCGGACGGGATCAGGAAGCTCGATCCGCTGACCGTCGTGTTCGCGATCGCCCACGTCGTCCACTTGTCCAGGATGGACTTCGCGGTCGCGTTGTTCGTCACGTAGTAGTACTCCGCCAGCCGCTCGAGCGACCAGGCCTGCATGCCGAACCACTGGTTCGACGGCGGGTCGTGGTAGACGGGCTGCTGGTCGTAGAACATGCCGTAGAACGTCGGGGTGCCGCTCGGCGGGGTGCCGTAGTTGCCGCCCCAGCTGTTCGTGGCGCCACCGGCGATGGCGCCCTCCGACGACTGGAGCCACTGGTAGAACTCCAGCTGCCGGGTGAGGCTGGTGGTCCAGTCCGCGTTCGCGGTCGGCGAGGTGGGCTTGAGGCCCGTGACGTTCGCCAGCGCGTACGCGGCCAGGGGGTTCTGGTAGCCGAAGTGGTTGAAGCTGGAGCCGATGCGCCACGACCACTGGTCGCTCATGCCGCCGCCCCAGGCGTAGTACCAGGAGAGCAGGTAGTGCTCGGAGTCCCGGCCGGTGCCCGCGGCACAGGTCGAGGCGCCGACGCAGTTCCCGATCTTCTTGAAGTACTTGTCGAAGAGGGCGTACCGGAGGTAGTCGCCCATCTTGGCGGCCTTGGCGACCGTCGTCGCGACGTCCGCCTGCTTGCCCTGGGCGGTCGACCACTGCAGCGCCCAGTACGCCGCCTCGACGGCGCGGGCGTCCGCGTCCGGCGCGTTGGTGTACTTCCACTGCTTGGCCGGGGTGCCGCCGTTCTCCTTGATGAACAGGTCGAGGTAGCCGTAGGTGCCACCCGCGGTGAAGTTCTCACAGCTGGGCTGCGGAACCGTCTCCCAGACCGACTCCTGCGGGCCACGCTGGAACGTGTTGATGTACGCCACCCGCGTGGTCTTGTCGCCGCAGTGCCCGTAGCCGTACTTGTTGTCGACGTCCAGCAGCCAGTGCATGCCGTAGATGTCAGACGTGCCGTACGTGCTGGTCAGCTCGGACTTGAGCGGGTCGGTGCCGACCGGGACGCTGGGCTCCAGCGTCGACGGGTACTGGTCCGGGTAGTCGTGCTCCGCGGCGTACTGCGGGGTGCCGGAAGCGCCGGAGGTGGGCTGGTCGGCGTGGGACGGGATGATGTACTTCTCCATCGTCGCCCAGGCCTGGTTGAACGGGGTCCAGTTCTGCGACACCCGGCCGTACTGCGCCTCGAGCCAGAGCCAGAAGCTGAACGCCTCGGACGTGGTCTCGTGGCCGTAGTCCGGCGCCTCGACGATCAGCGTCTCGATCGAGTGGTAAGGCACACCCTCGGGGGAGAAGTAGCCGTTCGCCGAGCTCTTGATCTTGTTGTACTGCTCCAGGAACCGCTGGACGTAGACCGGCTGGTCGTTGTCCGACTCGGTCACGGCGACGGTCGCCGCGGTGTACCCGGTGGCGGTGGCGGAGATCGTCGCGGTGCCGTTGGCGTTGTCCGCGTCTTCGGCCGCCGCGATGGTGATGTTCTGGTTGGTCGACCAGTTCGACGTGGTGAACGTCAGGGTCGCGGGGGTGACCGTGATGTCGGTGTCGCCGGCGCTCCGGGCCACGGCGACCGTGACGCTGGCCGTCGGCGCGGCCGACAGCTTCAGGCCGACCGTCGTCGAGGCGCCCTCGGTCACGGTGGCTGAGGCCGCGCTCGCCACGATCGACGGGCCGGTCGCGGCGTCCACGATCACGGTGATCTGGGCCGTGGCCGTCCCGCCCTGGTTGTCGTACGCCTTCGCCTGGAAGGTGTAGGTGCCGACGGGGAGCGCCGTCACCGACCACGAGTACGGCGAGGTGGCGTCCGAGCCCAGCAGGCTGCCGTCCCGGTAGAACTCGACGTTGGCGACCGTGCCGGGCGAGGTGTCGCTCGCCGAGGCCGCGATCGTGAACGCCGCCGGGGCGGTGAAGTGCGTGTTGGTGGCCGGGCTGGTGATGCTCACCGTCGGCGGGGTGTTCGCCCCGGTGCAGGCCACGCCGTTGATCTTGAAGTCGGTCGGCTTGCCGTTCGTGCCGTACCAGTTGGCGTTGAAGCCGATCGAGGTGTTGCCGTTGGTGGCGATGGCGCCGTTCCACGACAGGTTCGTCGCGGTGACCACGGAGCCGGACTGCGACCAGTTGGCCGACCAGCCCTGGATGTTGTTCTGCCCGTTCGGGAAGGTGAACTGCAACGACCAGGAGCTCCAGGCGTCGCCGAGGTTGCGCAGGGTCACGCTGGCGGTGAATCCGCCCTGGTTGTTGCCACCGTTCCAGTCGCTGGTCGAGTAGTCGACCTGACAGGAAACGGCGGCGTGGGCGGGTGCCGCGCCGGCGACGATGCCGGCGGCGGCCAGGACGGCCGACACGGCGAGCGCCAGGATGCGCCTGAGCCGGGTGCGGCGGGGGGTGAGCTTCATGCGTACTCCTCGCGGGGGATGTGGCGTGCAGGCCGCCGGGATGATGCAGGGGCCGGCGCTGGGCGGCGCCGGCCCCTTGGGCGGAATGCGTCTTATCCGGTGGAGCGGGTGGAGCCGGGTTCGGTGAAACGGGCGGATCCGTGGTGGCCGGACAGGCAAAAATCGGCCGCGATGTGAGATGCCCGGTCAGGGCTTCGCAGAATGTGGTTCTCGGGCATTACGATGTCTCCTGTCCGTGGAGCCGTGCGGCATGCGTCGTGCGGGGGACACCGGGGCGGATGTGGGCGCATCCGCCCCGCCGCATGTTCGCAGGCAGGCACGGTGTATTCACTTCTGGGAGCGCTCCCATATTGGTATAGGGAACTCCGTTGTGTTAGAGATTTAACCCTGTGGTTGGCCAGTTGTGAAGACCCTGTTTCCCCAGGTCCACAATGGACTTAAAAGTTGGCACACTCCGCTGACGAAGCTGACGCAGTAGATCAGTGAGTGATCGCGCCGGTCGACGAGCGTACGGTCAGGTTCGGCGCCAGCAGTGTCACATTAGGAACGACCACACCGTCCAACTTGGCCATCAGAAGCTCGACCGCCCGCCGGCCCACCTCGGAGGCCGGGATCGGGACCGACGTCAATGCCGGGGTGGCCCGTTCGGCGATCTCGTCCGGGCAGATGGCGACGACCGAGACGTCGTCGGGTACGCGACGGTCGAGTTCGCGCAGCGCGGTCAGGACATGGTCGACGGCCGCCTCGTTGTGCACGATCAGGCCGGTCGCGTGGGGCACCGAGCGCAGCGCTTCCAGGGCGGCGGCGTACGTCGGCTCGCAGGGACGGGCGACCGCGGTGACCCCGGCGGTCTTGGCCGCCTCCATCACGCCGTCGCGCGTACGCCGGGCGAAGCCGGTGTCGCGGTCGTAGACCACCTGCGGTGCGCCGAGCAGAGCGATCTCCCGGTGACCGAGGGCGGCCAGGTGCTGCACGCACGCCGCCCCGGCGGCCGAGAAGTCGAGGTCGACACAGGTCAGCCCCTCGGCCGAGGCCGGCAACCCGATGAGCACGCTGGGGCGGTCGAGTTCGAGCAGGGTCGGCACCCGGGGGTCGTGCGTCTCGACGTCCATCAGGATCAGCCCGTCGACGAGGGCGCTGCCCGCGATCCGGCGTACGCCCGCCGCACCTTCGTCGGCGGTCAGCAGCAGCACGTCGTGCTCCACGGAGCGGGCGCCGGTCAGCACCGACATCGCGAACTGCATCAGGATCGGCAGGTGCATGCCGGGGCGCAACGGCAGGGCCAGGGCGATGACGTTGGCCTTGTTGCTGGCCAGCGACCGGGCTCCGGCATGGGGATGGAAGCCCAGCGTACGGATGCTGGCCATGACCCGGTCCCGGGTGGTGGCCGAGATCGTGCGCTTGCCGCTGAGCACATAGGACACCGTGCTCGCCGCGACTCCGGCGTGCTTGGCGACGTCGGTGATGGTCACGACGTTGCCACGGGTACGTCCGGAGGAGGTTGTGGTCATCGGGCGAACACCAGTTCCTCGACGGTCGTGCCGACCGAGCCGTAGACGAGATAGAGGTCGTGCACGCCGTCCACGCTAGCGCTCGGCACCCGCTGCCCGGGAACCACCTTCGCCAACTCCGGCCCGGAGAACGGATCGTCCACGCGCACCGACACCGCACCGCCGTGACCGCGGATCTGCGTCGTGCGTACCCCGGAGAGATCGACGCCCTGGAAGCACAGCCAGGCGCCGTCCTCGACGGACTTGACCCCGTCGGCCGCTAGCGCGATGCCGCTGTACTCGTCGTTGTCGGCGGCCCGGACCGGCTGGTCCACGGCGCGGCGCGTGCCGATGACCGTGCCCCGGACGGCGAGCGTCGCGGTGAGCCGGATGTCGGAGCTGGAGCGGCCCACCATGAGCTTGTGCCGGGCGGCCTCGACCACGAGGCGGCCGGTGGTGACGTCCCAGAAGGCCAGGTCGTCGATGCTCACCGGCAGGCTCACCTCGCGCGACTCTCCAGGTTGGAGGGTGAACTTGGTGAACGCCCGGAGCTGCCGCAACGGCTGCTTGACCCGGGACCGCTGCTGATGCGAGTAGAGCTGGACGACCTCGGTGCCGGGCCGCGAACCGGTGTTGGTGACGGTGAACGTGGCGGTCACCGTCTCCCCGGCGGCGGCGCCCTCCGCAGATAGCCGCAGGCCCGCGTAGTCGAAGGTGGTGTAGGACAGACCGTGGCCGAACGGGTACAGCGGGGTGCCTCGGTAGTAGAGGTAGGTCGCGTCGTTGGCGACGATGTCGTAGTCGAAGATGTCCGGCAGCTCGCAGGCGCTGCGGTACCAGGTCTGCGGCAGCCGGCCGCCCGGGTCGGCCGCGCCGGTCAGCACGTCGGCGACGGCCCGGCCCAGCTCCTGCCCGCCGTGCGAGCTCCACAGCACCGCCGGGAGGTGCACCTCGGCCCAGCCGACCGCGTACGGGTAGCTGCTGACGAGCAGCAGCGCGGTCGAGGCGTTGGCCGCGTACACCTCACGCAGCAGGTTCTCCTGCGCCGGGGGCAGGGCCAGGTCCGCGCGGTCCTCGGTCTCCCGGCCGTTGATCAGTGGGTGGTTGCCCAGCACGACGACGGCGGCGTCGGCACTCGCGGCCGCGGCGGCGGCTTGGGCCGCGCCGTCGACCAGCAGCTCCACCTCGAACGGCACCGGCTGCGCGCCGAGGGTCAGGTCGGCCTGCAGACCGCCCAGTTCCTCGTTGCCCGGCGACGCGTGGTGACGGATCAGGACTGTGCCGTCGACCTGCTCGTCGAGCCGGAACATCTCCCGCACCGTCCACTCCGACGGGCCGTCCGAACTCGCGTCGAGCGTGCCCTTCGCGCCGCTACGCGCGATGTCCGCGGTCGGTCCGCCCACCGGGCCGTCGGCCTCCGCGCTGGTGTTGACCCGCACGAATCGCCCGGTCGCGGTCGAGCGCAGGGTTACGACTCCCTGGCCCCAGTCGAAGATGTCGTACGCACAAGGCACGTCGTCCAGGCGCGCCCCGGATTCGTCGACGCGCAGGTAACGGCCGTCCTTCTTGAGCGCGACGCGGTCGACGCCTTCCGCGAAGACGACCGTCGGGAACGCGTCGGCCAGCCCGGTCCGGACGGTCACGGCATACGGGAGCGTGCCGCTGTACCAGTCGGTGTGGTTGCGGTCGCCCAGCGGCCCGATGACGGCGACCGTCTTGTGCCGGGCCGGGTCGAGCGGCAGCAGCTTGCACTCCGACTTCAGCAGCACGATCGACTGCCGGGCAGTCTCCAGCGCCAGTTCCTGGTGCTCGGCGGAGTTGATGACGTCGGCGGTGATCTGGGCGTACGGGTTGTCCGCGGGCTCATCGAACTCGCCGAGCCGGAAGCGGACGGTCAGCGCGCGCTTGACCGCCTGGTCGACGTCGGACTCGTCGAGCAGCCCGCGCCGCATGGCTTCCCGCAGCCGGTCGATCGTGATGTGCGATTCGGCGTTCTGGTCGGTGAAGCTGTCGATGCCGGCCCGGACGGCCGCCCCGTGGCTCGTCGGGTGATCCGGGAAGTACGCCTGCTGCGCCGGGTCGGCGAGGTTGTTCGGCGCGTACGCGTCCGACACGACGAAGACCTCGTCGGAGGTCCAGGTACGCAGGTCGTCGTTGATGTGCGGGGTGACGTGCGCCGGGATGCCGTTCACGAGGTTGTAGGAGGCCATCACCGCGACGGCCGCCCCCGACGCGATCGCCCGCCGGTACGCCGGCAGCTCGTACTCCCGCAGCACGCGCGGGGTCAGGTTGCTGGAACTGAGGCAGCGGTCGGTCTCGTTGTTGTAGCCGAGGAAGTGCTTCAACGTCGGGGCCGTCTTCAGGAACCGGGGATGGTCGCCGCGCAACCCCCAGGCGTACGCCTCACCCAGCACCGCCGTCAGGAACGCGTCCTCGCTGTAGCCCTCCTCGTTGCGCCCCCACCGCGGGTCGCGCAGCGGATTGACGACCGGCGCCCACACGTTGAGGCCGCACCGGGTCGGGTCTTTGTGGTGCAGTCCGCGTACCTCGTCCCCGGTCGCGTCGCCCACCTTCGTGACCAGCTCGGGGTCCCAGGTCGCGCCGAGGCCGACCGCCTGGGGGAAGATCGTCGCCTCACCGAGCCAGGCCAGGCCGTGCAGCGCCTCGGTGCCGGTGGTGAATCGTCCGACGCCCAGCCGCTCGATCGCGGGCTGGTGCTGGTGGAGCAGGGCCAGCTTCTCTTCCAGCGTGAGCTGCCCGAGCAGGCTTTCGACGCGGCGCCGCAGCGGGACCGTGGGATCGCGGAAGTCGGTCATCGGGGGTCACCCTCCGTCGTGTGGGCGGGTTGTCGAAGCGCTTCAACAGAACGCGTTGTTTACGGTCGAAGCGCTTCGACGACTACGCCGAGGGGTTGATGTCAGATGTGTTTCGGGGACTTGTCCAGAAGGTCTACCGGAACCGCTCCCACGCCGTCAAGAGGCTGGTCGCCGTGCCGCTTCGTGCGCTGCTCCGGGGGCGCTCGGCGCGTTCCCGGGGCGTTTCCTGCCCGCTGCCGGGCGTTTTTTTGCGGGCCGGATCAGGGATCTCGGTCGAATCTTGAAGCATGATTCGACCCGGATCCCTGATCCAGCGCCGAAGGACTACGGAAGGACTACGGAAGGACTGCGGAAGGACTAGGGGGTCGGGAGGCGACCGGAGTCGATGGTGTCGAGGACCCGGGCCGCACCGCCGGTCGCCGCCGCGCCGAGCTCGAGCGTGGACGCGACGAGACGCGTACCGCCCGCTTCGGGCGCGATGGACCGGGCGCGCAGCTCGGCTTCGGCCGCCGGGATCAGCCAGGGGGCCAGCTGCACGAAGTAGCCGCCGAGCACCACGACTTCGGGGTTGAGCAGGTTGGCCACCGTGGCGACCCCGTGCCCGAGGTGCTTGCCGGTCTCGGCCAGCGCGTCGAGGACTTTCGGGTCACCGGCCTTGGCCCGGCGGACGACCTCCTCGACCTCGGGTTCGAGTTCGGTGGGGGAGGAGGTGGCCGCGTCGGGCAGCGTACGCGCGACGAGCGCGCCGACACCGGCGAGCGCTTCGAGACAGCCGCGGCGGCCGCAGCCGCAGACCGGTCCGCTCGGGTCGACGAGCAGGTGGCCGAATTCCCCGGCGAAGCCGCGTTCGCCCCGCATGAGTCGGCCTTCGCTGATGATGCCCGCGCCGATGCCGATCTCACCGGTGAGGTAGATCAGGTTGGCGGTCTCGGCGAAGCCGCCGTAGCGCTGTTCGGCGAGGACGGCCAGGTTGGCGTCGTTCTCCACCTCGATCGGGTACGGCGGGTCGCCGAGCGCCTTGCGCAACGCCGAGCGCAGGTCGACGTCGTGCCAGCGCAGGTTCGGGGCGAGCCGGACGATGCCGTCGGCGCCCACCAACCCCGGTACGCCCACGGTCAGCCCGAGGGTGCGGCGGCCTTCCTTCTCGACCTTGCCGACGGCCCGTTTGGCCAGGGCGGCGATCGAGGCGGCGGCCTGCCCGGGGTTGGCCGACGAGCCGGCGAACGCCCGCCGCCAGGACAGCAGCTTGCGACCGGCGAGGTCGACGGCGACGACCGTCATGTAGTCCGCGTTGACCTCCATGCCGACCGCCGCGTACGGCGAGCCGTCGAGCACGAGCATGGTGGCCGGGCGGCCGATCCGGCGCTCGGTCATCCCGGTCTCGCGGACCAGCCGGCGCTCGATGAGGTCGGCGACGAGGCTGGAGACGGTGGCTTTGTTGAGGCCGGTCGCCGCGGCGATGTCGGCACGGGAGCAGGGCGCGTTCATCCGCAGGTGACGGAGGACGACGGCCAGGTTCGTAGCCCGCACGTCGGCGAAGTCGGCCGGTTGCGGTCCGGTCTGCATGGTGATCACCGTCGGCTCCACAACGTGACTTCGTCGCTCCTGACCGCATTCTTGGCGGCTCGCCCGAGAGGTTCCCCGGCGACCGCGTTTCTGGCGGCTCGCCCGAGAGGTTCCCCGGCGACCGCGTTTCTGGCGGCTCGCCGGAGCGGTTCCCCGGCGACTGCACTCGGACTGAACGCACAGCGAGCCCCATCATGCCGTATCGCGGCACGTCGAGTCATCATCCAGCTCCTTGCGCTAGGGTTCCCCCGCCGCCCGGGACGACCGGGCCGTCGTGAACCGCCCGGCGGCTTGAAGTAACAGCCTGGAAACGGCGCTTGTGGCAGTGGTCACCCGTCGGCTAATTTGTTTAGTCGGTAGACCAACTAACTGTACCGCACAACCCCCCGCCTCCCATACCCTCTACCCCCTCCACATGAAGGGAGTGTGCCGTGCAAGACCCCCTCAAGGGCGCGGCCACGAACCGCCGTCAGTTCCTGTCGCTCGCGGGTCTCGGCGCGTTGTCCGCCGCCGGCGTCGGCGGGCTCGCCGGATGCAGCGACAACAAGGCCAACGGGCCCGGTACCACCAGCCAGAGTGAGCTCAGCAAGATCGTCCCGAACTACATCCCGAACACGGCGGTCAAGCCGGACATGCCGGCCGTCGTCGGCGCCAACGGCGCGGTCTCCGACCCGGTGTTCCTGAAGTACCCGGACTCGCCCGTGAAGACTGTCGCCGCCATTCCCGGCAAGGGCGGCAGCTACACCACGATGACCCCGCTCTGGGGCGCGATCCCGCCGTCGGACGGCAACTCGTACTACGAGGCCGTCAACAAGGCGCTCGGCGTGACCCTGAAGATCCAGCCGTCGGACGGCACGAACTACGGCAACGCGCTGCCCGCGCTCTTCGCCGCGGACAAGCTGCCCGACTGGATCCAGATCCCGGGCTGGAACACCTCGACGCTCAACTTCGGCCAGGGCGTCAGCAAGTTCGTCGACCTCACGCCGTACCTCGCGGGCGACAAGATCAAGGACTACCCGAACCTCGCCAACATCCCCACCGGCGCGTGGCAGGCGGGCGTGTGGAACGGCAAGCTCTACGGCCTGCCGGTCTACCCGGGTGGCGTGATCATCTCCGGCACCTACTTCTATCGCCGGGACATCTTCGAGAAGCTGAACATCAGCCCCGACAGCGTCAAGACCCCGGACGACCTGGCCGCCCTCGGCGCGCAGCTGACCAGTGCGGCGGCCGGGCAGTGGGCGTTCGACGACCTGTTCGGCGACGACGCGAACTACGTGTCGCAGCTGTTCCACTTCCCGCAGAAGTGGGGCATCGACTCCGCCGGCAAGATCTTCCACAAGTACGAGAGCCAGGAGATCCTCGAGGCGCTCAACTGGTTCCAGAAGATCGTCAAGGCCGGCCACGTCCACCCGGACGCGATCGCGGGCAACAACCAGAACGGCAAGCAGCGATTCTGGAGCGGCAAGGTCGTCATCAACGCCGACGGCACCGGGGCGTGGAACGGTGACGACGCCAAGTCGGGCACCGCCGCGAACCCGAGCTACCGCCGGGCCGCCTTCAAGCTGATGTCGTCGAAGGGCAACCCGACGGTCGAGATCGGGCCGGGCGCGGGCATGTTCGGCTACCTCAACGCCAAGCTCAAGGACGACCAGATCAAGGAACTGCTGAAGGTCGCCGACTACATCGCCGCGCCGTACGGCTCGGCGGAGTGGCTCATGGTGAACTTCGGCACCGAGGGCGACACCTTCACGATGAAGGACGGCAACCCGGCTCTCACCGAGAAGGGGGCCAAGGAGGTCGCCACGACCTTCCAGTTCCTGGTGACCCCGTCGAACCAGACGACCGTGCAGCAGGGCTTCCCCGACGTCGCCAAGGACTACGGCGCGTGGCAGGCAGAGATGGTCAAGTACGCCGTCAAGCCGGCGTTCTATGCCATGAACATCACCGAGCCGTCGCAGTACTCCTCGATCGGCAAGGCCGTCACCGACATGATCCAGGACGTCAAGTTCGGCCGTAAGTCGGTCGCCGACTACCAGGAAGTCGTCAAGTCGTGGAAGTCGCAGGGCGGCGACGCGCTGCGGTCGTTCTACGAGGACATCCGGAACAAGTACGGCACCGGTCAGTGATCTGCCGCCCGGGTTCCGCCGACAGCGGCGGGGCCCGGGCCTTCGGCTGAACAACGCTGAGCAAGGCTGAACAACCCAGGATCGAAGGAGTACGACGGTGGCAGCGATCGACGACGGTGTGGCGGCGCCGCCCGCCCTGCCCTCGCAGCCGAGCGCCCAGGCGGCGCGCGGCAGCAAGGGGATGAACTGGTGGGGGAGGCTCAAACGCGACCGAACCCTGGTCATCATGACGTTGCCGGCCGTCATCCTGCTCGCCGTCTTCAGCTACGGCCCGATGTTCGGCCTGTTCACGGCGTTCCAGGCGTACGACATCTACAACGGATTCACCGGTAGCCCGTTCATCGGTCTCGACCAGTTCCAGCGCCTGTTCGGCGATCCGCTCTTCTGGCACTCCATGGAGAACACCCTGGTGCTGAGCGCGGTCCAGCTGGTGCTCTACTTCCCCATCCCGATCCTGCTGGCGCTGCTGCTCAACTCCATCATGAGCACCAAGATCCGGTCGTTCGTGCAGGCCATCGTCTACCTGCCGCACTTCTTCGGCTGGGTGCTGGTCGTCACGATCTTCCAGGAGATGCTGGGCGGCGCGGGAATGCTCAACACGTTCCTGCGCCAGCACGACATGGCGACCTGGGACATCATGACCAACCCGGACACCTTCAAGTACCTGGTCACCGCGCAGGCCGTCTGGAAGGAGGCGGGCTGGGGCATCGTCATCTTCCTCGCCGCCCTGGCCGCCATCGACACGAGCCTCTACGAGGCGGCGGCGGCCGACGGCGCGAACCGGTGGCGGCGGCTGTGGCACATCACCCTGCCCGGTATGCGCAGCGTCATCATCCTGCTGCTGGTGCTCCGGCTCGGCAACGCGCTCTCGATCGGTTTCGAGCAGTTCATCCTGCAACGTCAAGCGGTCGGCCGCGACGCGGCCGAAGTGCTCGACACCTTCTCGTACTACTACGGCGTGGTTGGCAACAACTTCAGCTACGGCACGGCGGCCGGGCTCTTCAAGGGCATCATCTCGGTCGTCCTCCTCATCGCGGCCAACAAGGTCGCGCACATGTTCGGCGAGGATGGGTTCTACCGGCGATGACTACCTCGACACTGCCCCGCAATCGGCGTACCTCCAACCGGCCGTCCTGGGAGGAGAAGCCGTCCCCGGTCGGCCAAGGCGCGAAGTCGCTGGTCGTCCTGATCGTGCTGGCCGTCATCGCGGTGCCGATCTACTCGGTCGTGCTGACCAGCTTCTCCACCCAGGCGTCCATCAACAAGGCCGGCGGCCTCGTGATGGTGCCGGGTGAGCTGACGCTGGAGGCGTACAAGCAGATCTTCAGCAACCAGCTGATCGTGCACTCCCTGTTCGTCAGCCTCGCGATCACCCTCGTCGGCACCGCGCTGTCCATGGTGGTCAGCGTGCTCGCGGCGTACGGGTTGTCGCGGGCGCGCTCGTTCGGGCACCGGCCGATCCTCATGTTCATGATCGTCACGATGTTCTTCGGCGGCGGCCTGATCCCGACCTTCCTCGTCGTCTCGGCCCTCGGCGGCTACGACGCGTACTGGTCGCAGATCCTGCCCGGCGCGGTGGCGGTCTTCAACATCCTCGTGCTGCGGTCGTTCTTCAGCAGCACGTCGCCGGAGCTGATCGACGCGGCGAAGATCGACGGCGCGGGGGACTGGCGCATCCTGTGGTCCATCGTGCTGCCCACCTCCAAGGCCGTGCTCGCGGTGATCACGCTGTTCTACGCGGTCGGCTACTGGAACAACTTCTTCGCCGCCCAGCTCTACCTGCCCGACAACGGGATGTGGCCGCTGCCGCAGGTGGTGAACACCTACGTCCTGCAGGGCAACTCGATGCCGGGCTCCGGGATCACCAACACCGGGCAGTACTTCGGGCACCAGCAGGTGGCGCCGCTGACGATCCAGATGGCGGTGGTGACGCTGACGCTGCTGCCGATCCTCGTGGTCTACCCGTTCGTCCAGAAGCACTTCACCAAGGGCGTCATGGTCGGGGCCGTCAAGGGCTGACAAGCGCGGGGTCAGAACGACGCCGTACTCCGTTGACATTTTGTTTAGTCGAAAGAGAAACTAATTCCATGCCTTTCCGTCCGCCCTTGGTGGCACACGAATACTTCAGCGCCGACCCGCCGGAGCTGCCGCGCCGCCGGCACGGGGAGGGCGGGCCGCAAGAGATCACCCACGCCGAGCTGATGGCGACCGACCCCAACGGCATCAGCGTCAAGGCCCACGCGACCTCGGGCGACCTGCTCACCGCACAGGTCACCGCGGCCGGCGAGGGCATCATCCGGGTACGCCTGTCCACCGACCCGGCAGCGCGTACGCGCAGCGCCCGGGTGCTGCCGCTGACCCGGCCGGAGCTGGGCTACCAGGCCGACGTCCAGGTGGCCGACGGGGTGATCCGGATCGTCGCCGGCTCGATCACCGCCGAAGTGACGCTGGAGCCGTGGGGCATCCGCTTCGTCGAGACCGGCACCGGGCGGCTGCTCACCCGGACCGCGCCCGGCGTCGTCGACATCTCCGGGCGGATGCGTACCGCGCCGTTCGGGCTGTCGGCTGTGGACGGCAGCGTGGTGGCGTACCACGAGACCTTCGTGCTGCCGGCCGACGAGGTGCTCGTCGGCACCGGTGAGCGGTTCCTGCCGCTCAACCTGCGCGGGCAGCGGCCGGTGATCTGGAACTTCGACGCGTTCGGCAGCGAGGGCGACCGCGCGTACAAGAACGTGCCGTTCTACCAGTCCAGCCGGGGCTACGGCGTGGTCGTCGACTCGGGCATGCCGATCGAGTTCGACTTCGGCGCCAGTACGCAGAGCGTGGTGCAGATCGTGGTCCCCGACGACCTGATCGACTACTACGTGCTCGCCGGTCCGACGCCGACCGAGGTGCTCACCCGGTACGACCGGCTGACCTGCCGCCCGGTGACGCCGCCGAAGTGGGCGTTCGGCTCCTGGATCTCCTCGGGCTTCTTCGTGGACACCCAGGAGCACGTCCTGCAGCGCGCACGGACGATCCGGGAGCACGGCATCCCCTGTGACGTCCTGCACCTGGACACCTACTGGCAGCCCGACGGCAAGTGGTCGGAGCTGCGCTGGGACCCGGTGACCTTCCCGGACCCCGACGCGATGCTCGCCGAGCTGACCGCCCAGGGCTTCAAGGTCTGCCTCTGGATGAACTCGTACCTGAGCGTCAACTCCGACCGGTTCACCGAGGCGGCGGAGAAGGGCTACCTGCTCAAGCGGGCCGACGGGACGGCGTACGTGGCGGACTCGTGGCACGGTTCGTTCCCCGAGTGCGGCATCGTCGACTTCACCAACCCCGACGCCACCAGCTGGTTCCAGGATCTGCTGCGGCCGCTGGCCTGGCAGGGCGTACAGGTCTTCAAGACGGACTTCGCCGAAGGCGTACCGGCCGACGCGATCGCCTTCAACGGGATGACCGGCACCGAGCTGCACAACGTCTACTCGCTGCTGTTCAACGACGCCGTCAGCGCGGTGACCCGCGAGGTGCACGGGCACTCGATGATCTGGGGTCGCTCGTCGTACCTCGGCGGGCAGCGGCACGCGGCCCAGTGGGGCGGCGACACGATGTGCTCCTACCCGGCGCTGGCCAGCTCCATGAACGGCGGACTGGCGCACGGCCTGTCCGGGGTGCCGTTCTGGTCGCACGACACGGGCGGTTTCTCCGGTACGCCCAGCGACGACCTGTTCCTGCGCTGGGCCCAGTTCGGCGCGCTGTCGCCGCTACTGCGCTTCCACGGCACCACGACGCGGGAGCCCTGGCGGTTCCCTGCGGTCGAGGCGCAGGTCATCGAGGCGCTCAAGCTGCGCTACCGGCTGCTGCCGTACCTCTACTCGCAGGCGCTGCTCTCCGGCGAGACCGGTGAGCCGATCATGCGTGCCCTGATGGTGGACTCGCCGGAGGACCCGCTGGCCTGGCGGGCCGAGCACGAGTACCGGCTGGGCTCGGATCTGCTGGTGGCCCCGGTCATCAGCGAGGAGCAGGAGCGGAACGTCTACGTCCCGGCCGGTCGGTGGGCCGACTGGTGGACCGGTGAGGTTCAGGAAGGCCCGGCCACGGTGCACGTGAGCCCGGCCCCGGACCAGCTCCCGCTGTACGCCCGCGTCGGCGCGCTCCTCTCGACGACCGCCGCTGAGCAGTCGATTCCCGACGGCCCGTGGAAGTCGATCACGTTGGTGAGCGTGGGAGGGTTGAGCGGAACCACCGAGATCCGCGACGATGACGGGGTCACTTTGGTCACCGCGGTACGTGAGGACGCCACGTTCACGGTCACCACGAGCGGACCCGCCCGGCTCGACCGGGTCGAGTTCGCCCAGGTGGCCGGCTATGCCGTGCCCGGCGTAGTCGTCCTCAACGGCAAAGTGCAGGAGTAGACGCATGTCCCAGATCCAGTTCACCTTCGGCCTCTGGACCGTCGGCTGGCCCGCCCGCGACCCGTTCGGCGACGCCACCCGCCCGGACCTCGACCCGATCGAGAGCGTGCACAAGCTCGCCGAACTCGGCGCGGCCGGAGTCAGCTTCCACGACGACGACGTGATCCCGTTCGGCAGCTCCGCGGCCGAGCGCGAGCGGCACATCGAGCGGCTGCGCAAGGCGCTCGCGGAGACCGGGATGTTCGTCTCGCACGCGACCACCAACCTGTTCACCCACCCGGTGTTCAAGGAGGGCGGCCTGACCGCCAACGACCGGTCGGTACGCCGCTTCGCGCTGCGCAAGGTGATCCGCAACGTCGACCTCGCGGCGTCGCTCGGCGCGCGTACCTATGTGCTGTGGGGCGGCCGGGAAGGCGCGGAGTCGGACGCGGCCAAGGACATCCGCGCCGCCCTCGACCGCTACAAGGAGGGCATGGACCTGCTCACGTCGTACGTGATCGAGCAGGGCTACGACATCCGGTTCGCCATCGAGCCCAAGCCGAACGAGCCCCGGGGCGACATCCTGCTGCCGACGCTCGGGCACGCGATCGCCTTCATCAACGACCTGGAGCACCCCGAGCGGGTCGGCGTGAACCCCGAGACCGGGCACGAGCAGATGGCCGGGCTCAACTTCACCCACGGCATCGCCCAGGCGCTGTGGCACGGCAAGCTGTTCCACATCGACCTCAACGGCCAGCGGGGGATCAAGTACGACCAGGACCTGATCTTCGGCCACGGCGACCTGCTCAACGCCTTCTCGCTGGTGGACCTGCTGGAGTTCGGCGGCCCCGACGGCTCCCCGGCGTGGGACGGCCCGCGGCACTTCGACTACAAGCCCGCGCGTACCGAGGACGTCGAGGGCGTGTGGGCGAGCGCGGCGGCCAACATGAAGACCTACACCCTGCTGCGGGATCGGGCGGCCGCGTTCCGGGCCGACCCTGAGGTTCAGGAGGCGCTGGCCAACGCCCGGGTCAACGAGCTCAACACGCCGACCCTGGGCGCAGGAGAGACGGTCGCCGACCTCATGGCCAGCGACGCGGACTTCGACCCGGACGCGGCCGGCGCCCGGGGTGCGAACTTCGTGCAGCTGACCCAGCTCATGGTCGAACACGTCCTGGGCGCCCGATGATATTGGTCGCCGGCGTCGATTCGTCGACGCAGTCGGTCAAGGTCGTCGTTCGCGACGCCGACACCGGTGTGCTCGTCCGGGAGGGCCGCGCGGCTCACCCGGACGGCACGGAGGTCCACCCGTCGGCCTGGTTCGACGCGCTCACCAGCGCGATCGGCCAGGCCGGCGGCCTCGACGACGTCGACGCGATCAGCATCGCCGGGCAGCAGCACGGCATGGTCTGCCTCGACGAGTCCGGCGAGGTGGTCCGCCCGGCGCTGCTCTGGAACGACACCCGATCGGCTGCGGCCGCGACGGACCTGGTCGCCGAGCTGGGGGCCAAGACGTGGGCGGAGGCGACCGGCTCGGTGCCGGTCGCCTCCTTCACCATCACCAAGCTGCGGTGGCTCGCCACGCACGAGCCGGAGAACGCGGCCCGGGTGGCCGCCGTGTGCCTGCCGCACGACTGGCTGACCTGGAAACTCTCCGGCTCCACGGATCTGGCGGACCTGGTCACCGACCGGTCCGACGCCTCGGGCACCGGATACTGGTCACCCCGGCTCAACGCGTACCAGCTGGAATTGCTGGAACATGGCTTCGGACGGAGCGTGACCGTCCCGCGGGTGCTGGAGCCCGCGGAGCGTGTCGGCCGGTTCGGCGCGGGCGCGGGCGACAACGCCGGGGCCGCGCTGGGGCTGGACGCGCAGCCGGGCGACGTGGTCGTGTCGATAGGCACATCGGGCACGGTGTTCGGAGTGTCCACTGTGGCTGCCGCAGATGAGTCCGGGATCGTGGCGGGTTTCGCCGATGCGACCGGGCACTACCTCCCGCTTGTCTGCACGCTCAACGCCGCGCGGGTGCTCGACGCGACCGCGGCGCTGCTGGGCGTGTCGCACGAAGCGCTCGCCGAGCTGGCCCTGTCCACCCGGTCGGACGGGCTCGTGCTGGTGCCCTACCTGGAGGGCGAGCGGACCCCCAACCGTCCAGACGCGACCGGCTCGCTGCACGGCCTCACCCTGGGCACATCGACCTCCGCGCATCTCGCGCGCGCCGCCGTCGAGGGTCTGCTCTGCGGGCTCGCCGACGGCCTCGACGCGCTTGTCGCGCAGGGCCTTTCGGTGCGGCGCGTGCTGTTGATCGGTGGCGCCGCTCGCAATCAGGCGGTACGCGAGATCGCACCGGCCGTGTTCGGTCGGCCGGTCGCGGTGCCCCCGGCCGGCGAATACGTGGCCGACGGTGCGGCGCGGCAGGCGGCCTGGGCCCTGACCGGGCAGCGGCCAACCTGGTCGCTGTCCGGAGTGGACGTCTACGAAGCCGACCCCGACCCCGCCGTCCGGGCGCGGTACGCCGCCGCCCGGGACCTCACCCTGGAGCGCATGTAGTGGCCTTCTTCGACCTACCCCTCGAAACCCTGCGGGACTACCGTCCCGACGTCGCCGAGCCCGCCGACTTCGACGAGTTCTGGGCGGCGACCTTGACGGAGGCGCGCGCCTTCGACCTGGATCCGGTGTTCGAGCCGGTCGAGACGGGCCTGACCATGGTCACCTCCTACGACGTGACCTTCCGCGGCTGGGGCGGCCACCCGATCAAGGCGTGGCTGACGGTGCCCAAGTACGGCGACGGCCCGTTCCCGATCGTCGTGCAGTACCAGGGGTACAACGGCGGCCGGGGCATCCCGCAGCAGCAGATCGGCTGGCCCAACTACGGGTACGCCCACCTCATGATGGACACGCGCGGGCAGGGCAGCGGCTGGCTGATCGGGCACACCCCGGACCCGGTGGGGTCGGGGCCGCAGCACGCCGGATTCATGACCCGGGGCATCACGGACCCGGCGGAGTACTACTACCGCCGGGTCTACACCGACGCCGTCCGCGCGGTCGAGACCGCCCGGGTGGCGCCCGGCGTCGACGGCACCCGCGTCGCGGTCGGCGGTGGCAGCCAGGGCGGCGGCCTCACCATCGCGGCCGCCGGACTGTGCGGCGACCTGGTCGGCGCGCTGCCCGACGTGCCGTTCCTGTGCCAGTTCGAGCGGGCGATCGGGCTCACCGACGCCGACCCGTACGCCGAGATCGCGCGCTATCTGACGGTGCATCGGCAGAAGGAGGAGCAGGTCTACCGGACACTGTCCTACTTCGACGGAGTGAACCTCGCCCGGCGGGCCACCGCGCCGGCGTTGTTCTCCACCGCGCTGATGGACCAGGTCTGCCCGCCGTCGACCGTCTTCGCGGCGTACAACGCGTGGAACTCGGCCGACAAGGACATCCGGGTCTATCGCTTCAACGGGCACGAGGGCGGCAGCTACGACCAGTCCGTCGAGCACGCATCCTGGCTAGGGTCCCGTGTACTTCGGGGGTGACTACAACCCGGAGCAGTGGCCCGCATCGGTGTGGGCTGACGATTTCGCGTTGATGCGTCAAGCGTCGGTCAACCTCGTGACGGTCGGGGTGTTCTCGTGGTCGCGCCTGCAACCCACTCCGGACACGTTCGACTTCGGCTGGCTGGACACGGTCCTGGACGGGCTGCACGAGGCGGGGATCGGGGTGTGCCTGGCCACCCCGACCGCCTCACCCCCGCCCTGGTTCACCCGCCGTTACCCGGACTCGATGCCGGTCACGCGGGACGGCGTACGCCTCACGCACGGGTCGCGGGACACCTATTGCGTCAACGCTCCGGCGTACCGGGCGGCCAGTGTGCGCATCGCGTCGGAGCTGGCCACCCGCTACGGTACGCACCCCGCCCTGCAGCTCTGGCACGTGCACAACGAGTACGGCACCTGGTGCTTCTGTGCGCACTGCGCAGTGGAGTTCCGGGCCTGGCTCGGCACCCGTTACTCCACTGTGGAGGCGCTCAACGACGCCTGGAGCACCGACTTCTGGTCGCAGCGGTACGCCGGCTGGGACGAGATCGAGCCGCCGCGAGCCACTCAGTACCTGCGCAACCCGGCGCAGGAACTCGACTATCGCCGGTTCATGTCCGATTCGCTGCTGCGGGGATACCTGGAGCAGAAGACTGTGCTGTCCGGGCGCGTACCGGTGACGACGAACTTCGTCCTCGGCGACTGGGTGCCGGTCGACCACGCCCGCTGGTCCGCACATGTGGACCTGGTGGCGATCGACGACTACCCGCCGGACCTCGCCGGTCGTGCCTTCTCCGCCGACCGGGCCCGAGGCTGGGCGCGTGCGGCCGGGCACCCGGACGGCCGGTGGCTCCTCATGGAACACGCCCCCGGCTATACGCACACCTCCTCCGGGATGCGCCGGTCGGCCGACTCGCTGTCGACGGTCGCCTCGGTATACCTGGACCGGGGCGCGACCGGGATCATGTACTTCCAGTGGCGGGCCTCCCGGGGCGGGGCCGAACAGTGGCATCCGGCCCTCGTCGGGTACTCGTCCGCCGTCTTCTCCGAAGCGGTCGACCTGGGCGCGTCGCTGGCTTCCCGAACCCCAGCAGTCGTCTCCGCGGACGTCGCCGTGGTGTACGACGAGGAGAGCATGTGGGCGTGGCAGAGCCCGCATCTGCCCACTCGGGTGGACTACACCTCGCTCGTGCAGTCCTGGCACGCTGCGCTCTCTGCCTCCGCCTCCTCCTCCGATGGTCGGCCGGTTGATGTCATTCCGGTCGGGGCTTCGTTGGAGGGGTATCGGCTGGTCGTGGTGCCCGCGCTGTACCTGATGTCGGCGGCGGCCCACGAGTGGTTGCGGACCTTCACCGGGCACCTGGTGATCACCGCCGGGACCGGGCTCGTCGACGAACACGCTCGGACGACCCCCGACTCGCTGGCCGACCTGATCGGCGCGACCATCGCCGAGCGGGACTTCTCGCCCTGGCTCGACACCGTCGTGCCTACTGCGGCCGGGCCGCACCCGAACGTCACCTACCTCCCCTCCCTCGACGTCGTCCCCCTCGACGGCCTCTGGTGATCTTGAACAGAAACTGCTGCCATAGCGACGGTTTCTGTTCAAGACCAACCAGCAGCCCGCAAGGCGGCGACCAGTTGGCGTACGACCTCGTCGGGATTTATCAGGATGAGGAATGCCGGGATGCGCAGGACGATCGCCGGCGATCCAGACGTCGTTCTGGCGTTGCATGTCGGCGGCCCACGCTCGGGCGTCCAGGTGCTGTGCCCCGTCGATCTCCACGTGCACCCGGAACTCCGTGAAGTACGCGTCCAGGTAGCGCGTACGGCCGCTCACGTCCCGTCGCTTCACCTGGAGCTGCGGTTCGGGCAGGCGGTGCCGTCGGCACAGTTTGACGAACCCGATCTCGGCCGGGCTGGTCGCACCCAGCTCGGCCAGATCCAGCGTCCCGGTGATCAGAGCGTGTCGGCGGCAGTGCGGAAACCGGTCGGCGACTGCGCGTACCTCGCTGGGCAGGACGAGGCGCTGCTGGCATCCGGTGGCCAGGATCGAGACCGCGTCCTCGTCGCTGAGCGACCACACCGCCGCGTCCAGCAGCGACCGGGCCATGCTGGTCCGGTGGGGCCGGCCGACCTGGCGGTCGCTGATCGGCAACGCGGTTGTGCGGTGAACCTTGACGGCGGGCACGTCCAACGGCATCCGGCGTAGCAGGGCGGGCGCAGCCCGCGACGCCGGCCGGAGAACGTCGATCACCTCTCGCTTCGGCCAGCGGCCGGAGAGCCCGCCGGCCTGCGCGGCGGCGAGCCCGGCCAAGACGGACGACGGCCCGGCGGCGAGGACGGCGATCCACCATTGCGCCTCCCGGGTCAGCAGGCCGTCGCCGGTCACCAGTACGCCCCGGCAGATCCGCCGCCAGCGTTTGCTGGCGATGAGATGGCGTACGCGGCCAGGGGAGAGAAGCCCTTCGGCCTGACGGGTGGAGATCACTCCGCTCTGCTCGAAGAGCAGCCAGTCCAGCCGTGTGTCCTCGTCGCGTGGCATCCGCACCGCGACACTGTGCGCGTTGGGCTCGGTCGGCGGTAGGGGCTGTGGACAGCGCCTGTCGATCTTGAATAGAAAACGTCGCCATAGCGACGCCAATCACTCAAGATCAACTACTGGCGAGAAGGGTTAGCGGCCGGAGGATTCGGAGAGCGCCGGGTACTCCCGCGTCGGGAGGTCCATGAGCGGCGTGTGCCCGTTCACGACGGGCCGAACCGGCCGTGTGTTGGCGGCGGGCCGCCGGTGCGAGACGACGTCCGACGGCGCGGCGGGAGCGGCGTCCTCGGCTGCGGGATCGGGGGCAGGGTCCGTGCGCGCCTGGGGTTCGGCGTACCGCGTCAGGGCGATCACGGAGCCGAGGGTTACGAGGAAGCCCAGGGCGGCCAGCCAGGTCAGGCCGGGCCGGATGCGGTCGCCGAGCAGGAGCAGGCCGACCACGGCGGCGGGGACGGCCCCGGCGGCGTCCATGGCGGCGACGGCGGCGTTGGTGGAGCCGCGCTGCATCGCCAGGCCGAGGAGCAGCTGGGCGCTCAGGGAGTGGGCGATCACGAGGTAGAGCAGCGGGCTGCTGACGAATTCGAAGATCGAGTGCGAGGAGGCCAGCGGCCGGGCGGCGACGGCGGCGCAGGCGAAGCCGAGGCCGGAGAGGGCGCCGAGGACGACGCTGCCCGGTGCGCCCTTGATGCGTACGGCGAAGAAGCCGAGGCCCGCGATGATCAGGAGGGCCAGGACGAGACTGATCTTGCCGATCAGGTCGAGCGGCCGCGAGGGCGCCGGTTCGGCCGCCATGACCAGGCCGCCGATGCCGAGCACGAGCGCCGCCAGCAGCAGGATCTCGCTCTTGGGGAGCTGCCATTTCAGCACGACCACGCCGAGGACGGCGGTCACGCCGAGGCCGGCGGCGACGCTCGCCTGCACGAGGAACAGGGGTAGATCGCGCCGCGCGACCAGGGCCAGAAAGAAGCCCAGGACTTGGCAGCCGATGCCGTAGAGGTAGATCCGGTGCCCGAGAAGCCGGACGAGCAGGCCCGGGTCGAGCGTGTGATGCATGGTCGTCCGGGAGGCGGCGATCGATTGGAGCAGGTTGGCCACGCCGTACGCGACGATCATCGCCGCGAGGAACCACCACCCTGAGGACATCACCAAGCGATGGTAAACCCCTAAGGGTCGACTCCGCCCAACTGCGCCTCGGGGATGATTCGAATCGCGGAGACCCAGCTCACGAGGGTGACAGCGCGATCACAGCGCGCGCAGGCCGCCGGGCGTCAGCTTGCCGAGAACGTCGGTGTGGAGCTTGCCGTTGGTCGCGATCGCACTGCCGCCGCCTGGGCCGGAGCGGCCGGTGAGATCGGTGAACGTCCCGCCCGCCTCGGTCACGATGGGGATGAGCGCGGCGATGTCCCACAGCGAAAGCTCAGGTTCGACCATGATGTCCAGCGCGCCCTCGGCCAGAAGCATGTAGCCGTAGAAGTCGCCGTACGCCCGGGAACGCCAGCACTTGCGCATGATGTCCAGCATCGAGGCGAGCCGTCCGGTCTGCTCCCACGATTCGAGCGAGGAGTAGCAGAAGCTGGCGTCGGCGAGCCGGCTGACTCCGGAGACCTTGATCGAGGTGGCTGCGGCCTGGTGGCGGCCGGCGAACGCGCCGAGCCCGCGCGCGGCCCACCAGCGCCGGCCCAGGGCGGGCGCGCTGACCAGGCCGACGACCGGCTCGTCGCCCTCCATCAGCGAGATCAGCGTGGCCCAGATCGGCACGCCCCGGATGTAGTTCTTGGTGCCGTCGATCGGGTCGATGACCCACTGCCGGGCGCCGGTCGCCCCGGTCGAGCCGTACTCCTCGCCGAGGACCCCGTCCCGGGGCCGCGTCCGCGCCAGGGTGGATCGCAGGGCTTTCTCCACCGCCGTGTCGGCGTCGCTGACCGGAGTCAGGTCCGGCTTGCTCGTCACGTGCAGGTCGAGCGCCCGGAATCGGGACATAGCCAGCGAATCAGCCGTATCGGCCAACACGTGGGCGAGAGCGAGATCGTCGGCGTACCGGGCCATGCGCAGAACCTATCCGATCACCGCCGTCCACGGTGCTTTAGTCTCGCGTCCTATGCGACGCCAGTGGCTCACCGACGTCGGGCTCACCCTCGGCGTGCTGCTCGCGCAGTCCGCTCCGTTCCTGTTCGCGACCCATCCAGCCGGTGAGAAGTGGGTCTACTGGCCGGTTCTGGTCACCTCGCTACCGGCCCTGACCAGGCGCTGGCAGCCCGGCGGGAGCCTCGCGGTCGCGGCTGTCGGCATCGCGGCCTACGCGGCCGTCGACGCGGGACCGGCCCAGCCCATCTGGTACGGCCCGCTGGTCATCTTCTACACGGTCGCCTATCAAGCGGGGCGAGTCGAGCGTGTCCTGTGCGTCGTCGGAACGGCGGTGGGCGCGCTCAGTGTCATCGGCTCGGTCAACACGGCCGTTCGCGAGCTCGCCTTGTGGTCGGCCGCCTACGCGATCGGCACCCTTGGGCGTACCCGTAAAGAAATGGCCGCGCAGGCCGAGCGGACCCGGATAGCCCGGGATCTCCACGACATCCTGGGCCACTCGCTCAGCGTGATGATCGTCCAGGCGGAGGGCGGCGCGGCCGTGGCGCGGACCGATCCGGGCCGCGCGGAGGCCGCGTTCGACGCGATCTCCGCGAGCGGGCGCGAGGCCATGGGCCAGCTTCGTGCCGCGGTGGGCGCGCTCCGCGAGCCGCTCCCGCAGCTGGCCGATCTGGATCAACTGATACGCACAACGCAGCGCACGGGTCTGTCGGTCCGATTGACCGAGCGCGGTCGGCCTCGCACGCTGTCGTCGGACGTGCAGGTGGCCGCCTACCGGCTCGTGCAGGAAGGGCTGACGAACGTCGTGAAGCACGCGGAGGCGACGTCGGCGGACGTCGTCCTGGACTGGACCAGTGGGCTGCGAGTGAGCGTCACCGACGACGGCCGAGGCGCGCCTTCGCAAGGTGCGCGACCGGCCGGGCACGGCCTGATCGGGTTGCGCGAACGGGTCGGCGCCGTCGGCGGGCAGGTCTTCATCGGGCCGGGCGAACAGGGGAAGGGATTCTCAGTGGCGGCGGTGTTCTCGTGATTCGTGTCGTGATCGCGGACGACCAGGAGTTGGTACGCGCGGGGTTCGCGATGATCCTGTCGGCCCAGCCGGACATCGAGGTGGTGGCCGAGGCGCCGGACGGCGCGGCGGCGGTGCAGGCGGTCGCCGAGCACACGCCGGACGTGGCCCTGCTCGACATCCGGATGCCGTTGCTGGACGGCATCGAGGCGGCCCGGCGGATCTGCGCCGCATCGGCCACCCGGGTGATCATGCTGACGACGTTCGACTCCGACGAGTACGTCTACGACGCGCTGCGCGCCGGGGCGAGCGGGTTCCTGCTCAAAGACGTACGCCGAGACGATCTCGTGCATGCGGTGCGGGTCGTGGTGGCCGGGCAGTCCCTGCTCGCGCCGGCCGTCACGCGTACGCTCATCGACGATGTTCTCCGCCGAGGGGTGTCCCGGCCGGTTCCGGGGTTGGTGGATCGGCTCACCGAGCGGGAACGGGAGACGCTCGTCCAGCTCGGCCGGGGACTGTCCAATGCGGAGATCGCCGCGGCCATGTTCGTCAGCGAGCACACGGTGAAGACCCACGTCAGCAATGTGCTGAGCAAACTGGGGCTGCGGGACCGGGTGCAGGCGGTGATCGCGGCGTACGAGTCGGGTCTCATCACTGCGGGGGAGTAGGAGTCTCCCTCTCGTCGGCGATGTCCGGGGACGGCGTTCCCGGGAGGCTTCTCCGCATGCGAAAGCCTCTGATCGCCTTGGCCGCCGTGATCGCGGCGCTGCTGCCCGCCGTCGGCGCGTACGCCGGCCCGTCGGGTGACATCCCGCCGTATTCGGCCCCAGCGGGCCTGACCGCCACCGAAGTCGCCTTCGCCAACGGCGACACCATCCTGCACGGTTCCGTCGTCCGCCTCGCCGCGGACAAGGCTGGCGCGGACCCCACCGTGAAGCGTCCGGGCATCGTGCTGGTGCACGGCTCGGGCAACGCCGTCCGGCCGCAACTGGCCCAGGAGGCGGAGGTGTTCGCCCGCGCCGGGATCGTGACCCTGATCTACGACAAGCGGTCCGACTACAACCGCAGCCATCGGGACTACGGCGACCTCGCGGACGACGCCCTCGCCGGGGTCGCGCTGCTGCGCGGGCTGCCCGACGTCGACCCCGGCAAGGTCGGGCTCTGGGGGCTCAGCGAGGGCGGCTGGGTGGCCCCCTTGGCGGCGTCCCGATCCAGCGACGTCGCCTTCCTCATCACCATCGGCGGCTCCGGGCTCAGCCCCGCGCGTACGCAGGCGTGGAATCTGAACAACCGGCTGGCCGACAACGGCGTCGCGGCGAGCACCGCGCGGGAACTGGTCGCCACGGGTATGGGCCTGGCCGTCGCCCTGGACCAGTTCCCCGAGGCCAAGCACGATCCGGTCGAGGTGTTGCACGAGATCCGGCAGCCGGTGCTGGCGATCTGGGGCGAACGGGACCTGCTCGTCCCGCCGGCCGAGAGCGCCGAGATCTTCCGGCGTGAGCTGATCGCCAGCCCCAGCGTCAGCATCCGCATCCTGCCCGGCAGCAGCCACGCGGCCCGGGTGACGACCGACGGCTTCGACCGCGTCGGCGGGCCGACCGTCGGCGGCTTCGTGATGGGCGAACTGAGCCCCGGGTACGCGACCCTGATGACCTCGTGGATCGCGGCCGGCTTCCCAGCCGCTACTTCCTCGGGCACGACTGGCTCGGGCACGGCTTTCCCGGCCACCTCGGATGAGCTGCCGGCGCAGCGGACCACGTCGTCGGCGATCGAACCGGTGGGCGTCCTGGGCTTCGGGCTGTTCGCGCTGCTGCTCGTGGCGCTGCTCAGCTGGCCGGTGACGGCGGTGGTCCGGCGGTTGCGGGGTCGCCGGGGCCGTCCGGCGGCGGCGTTGCCCGCCCGGTTGCTGGTGCTGGCCGGGCTGGCGGCGACCCTGCTCGGGACGGCGTACGCGATCTATGTGGTCGCCTCGGGCGGCACCTCGGTGCACGCCGCCTTCCTCGGCCAGCCGCTGGTGTGGCTGCTGGCCCGGGTCTGCCTCGCGATCGCACTGACCTGCGGCGTACTCGTCGCGCTGGCGTTCCGGTCGGCGCCGTCGGTCCGGCTGGGCGCGGTGCTGGCCGGCGGCGTCCTGCTCATCCCGTACGCCCTCGGCCTCGGCCTCCTCCTCCCCTAACCCCCTACCCCGCCCGTAGCGCGCCCCCCGCCCCCCCGGCGCGCCCCGCCGCCGGGCCGCCGGGCGCGGGGC